>JASURT010000118.1 GCA_030446435.1 Candidatus Ozemibacter sp. | reverse complement strand
GAATGAGCTTTTATATGGCTATTTAAGCCGGTTCAGACATAATTTCTGTGCAAATTTCATTAATTTTTGCGAACCTGGCACAAAGCTTGCAGTTATAAAAATCAACTGATAAACCCGGAGGGAAATATGAAAAATCTTAAACTTGTTTCGCTGCTTGTAACTGTTTTGATCGCCCTGACCCCAATCGTTTCACTGGCTCAGGATAAGCCGGTTTCGCTCGAGAACAAAGGCCCGGACGTAAATAAAATTATCGAAAGAATGGAAGCGAGAAAAACGCAGATTCTCGAAAAAATCAAACTGAGATTCGAAAAGCTGAACGAAAAACTTTCGACCTTTTCCGAACGAATAGACAAAGCTTCCAAGCGTCTCAATGAAGTTAGAAGTGCAGACAACAAAGAACCTGCCGATGAAAAGCTTGCTTTAACCGATGAAAAACTCAAGGCAAGAAAAGCCAAAGCCACCGAGCGATACAATAAGTTCAAAGAAAACATTACAACCCGCAAGGCCAAAATGGTCGAAAGGATGGCGACAATAAAAGAACGACTTGCAAATCGAATAGAAAAACTTTCTGACTCAGATAAAGCCAGAGTTATGGACACTTTCGAAAAATTACGCAACGAAGTTAAAGTTGAAGCAGAAAAGCTGGCAGCTGAAGCAATCAAGAAAATTGATGAAACTTACCAGAAAATAATGGCACTTTAAGCAAGCCAATTTTCAAAAAAAGAGCTGACTTTGGTGCATTCGCCCGGGTTGGCTCTTTTTATGTACAACTTTTATGAAAAGCTACTCCACATTTAGGCAAAACCGGATATATTTTTAGAAAAGCTACCCTGAAGAGGCTCTTAAAAGCATTGAATCTGTAAGAAATTTATCTATCAGAGCAACCAGACACCAATCCGGAGGTGATGACAAAGACAAAGAATCTGCTCTGATAATTCCCTATAAGGTAAGGAGGACTTATGAAAAAGGGTATAGGCATCTGGGTAGATCATAGAAAAGCGGTGATCGTTTCACCGGTTAAACCCACTCCGAAACTCTGGCGCGTTGATTCTGACATTGAAGACCACACAAAAATTTCAAAGGGCTGGCGACCGAACATGGCATCAGGCTCGATGGACTTCGTCGCAGAAGACCATCATCAGCGCAACATTCAGGATCATCTGAACAAATACTACGATGAAGTTATAAACAGCATGGGCGAACCGGAACAGATTCTGATATTTGGCCCTGGTCCAGCCAAAGTAGAGCTGAAAAAGCGAATCGAAAGCATGAGACCTGAATGGCCAGAACCGGTAATTGAGCCGGCTGACCGCATGACCGAAAATGAAATAATTCAAAAAGTTAAAGAGTATTACAAACCCAAAACCATGACTGCTCACAGATAAAACGAAAACAACAGCTCCGAATCATTTTTAATTCGGGGCTGTTGTCATCTATTGAGCGCGATTTAACCTTCATTCATCTGACATTCCAAGGCGTTTCATTCTGTACAAAAGCTGGGTTCTGGGAATCTTCAATTCTTCAGCAGCGCGGCTTTTTACCTGGTTATTTTTTTCGAGAGCTGCTTTGATCATTTTAAATTCAAGATTTTCAAGAGCCCCGATCAAACCGGAATCAGTCGCAATGCCTTCTTCATCGCCACATACGGCATCAGCATTAGAAACTTTTGCGGCAAGATCAAAATGAACAGGCTCGAGAACATCAGTATCAGACATTACCGCAGCCCTTTCGAGGCTGTTGCGCAATTCACGGATGTTACCGGGCCAGGCAAGCATTTTTAACCGTTCTGCTGCGGCTTTGCTTACCCTCAATGCAGGCTTTTTCAATTCAGACCCAAGTCTTGAAACCAGCGCAGAACAGATGTCTTCGATATCTTCCGCCCTCTCACGCAAGGGCGGAATATGAATTCTAAAAACTCCGAGCCGGTAAAGAAGGTCCTCGCGAAAGCTGCCATCTTTTACCATCTCTTCAAGATTACGATTGGTCGCCGCAACAATTCTGACATTTATTTTTATCGGTTTGCTGCTGCCGAGTCTGACAATCTCTTTTTCCTGCAGAACTCTAAGCAATTTGGCCTGCAAATTTACAGGTATTTCTCCAACTTCATCGAGAAACACTGTTCCGCCGTCGGCGGCCTCAAAACATCCGCGACGCAGAGCTTTGGCGTCGGTAAAGGCACCTTTTTCATGACCAAAAAGTTCTGATTCAAACAAGGTATCTGGTATTGAAGCACAATTTACCCGAACAAATACATTTTCGCTGCGATCGGAAAGATT
The DNA here is from genome assembly GCA_030446435.1 of Candidatus Ozemibacter sp. Taxonomy (GTDB): domain Bacteria; phylum Muiribacteriota; class Ozemobacteria; order Ozemobacterales; family Ozemobacteraceae; genus DYKG01. Next base: position 8,037 of record JASURT010000118.1, on the reverse strand, counting down.
GTGAACCGCACGCGCCACCATTTCCTTGCCCACCCCGGTTTCTCCGGTTATGAGAACGGTTGATGGGTAAGGCGCGACCCTGACGATAAGTTTTTTAATTTCGGTTATGGCTGCGCTTTTACCGGCTATTTCATCCAGTTTTCCGTTCAAGCCTGCAGCCTGCAGTAGTTCCTGTTGTTGCTGCATCAGGCGTTCGTTTTTCAATTCAAGCCGTCGAAGGTTTTCAACCTTTTGCACCCTGAACGCAAATTCTTCGAGTGAAACAGGTTTGGTCAGATAATCCATTGCTCCGAGTTTCATGGCTTCAACCGCCGATTCAACCGTGCCAAAGGCAGTCATCAAAATTACTTCGGGTAGCGGGCGAGAATCTGTTTGTCTGGCCCGGGCGATTATTTCAAGGCCTTTGCCGTCGGGTAATTTTAAATCGGTTATGATCAGATCGTAGCTTTCGTGGTCAAGAAACGAAAGCCCCTGTTTTACGGTTTCTGCAATGGTGCAATCATGCCCTTCCTGCTCAAGAAAAATTTTGAGGGCTCTTGCCAGAGACGTGTTGTCATCGACAACCAGAATATTCATACGATCGGTACCTCGATTCGAAAAATAACGCCTTCTTCAGTGTTTTCGCAACTGATTTCGCCACCATGCGCTTCGACCAGCTTTCTTACGAGAGCAAGCCCAATACCATGGCCATCTGCTTTTGAACTGACAAAAGGGGTAAAAAGTTTTGGTAAAACCTCATCGCTGACAGGTGGCCCATCGTTGGCAAAAGTAAGAATGAGAATATTGTCGTTTTCTGTAGCTGAGATTTTAAGTGCAGGCCTTTGATTTTCGCAGGCTTCTACTGAATTGTTAAGCAAATTTTCACAGATCTGCTTCAGCATCGTTTTATCGAAAAAAGCCACAAGACTATCTGAAATATCAATCTCACAGAAAAAATTTTCGTAAACTGCCTGACGATTTTCGGCCATTTCCTGAATGAATTGCTTCAGATTTATTTTTTCGGGAACCGGTTCTACTTTTCTTGAAAAGCGAAGAAAATTCTCGACAAGAGTTCGCAGGTGCTTGATTTGCTCTTCAATTTCTCCGACAGAAGGGTTTTGCAGCAACTTGGCCTTTTCGAGTTCTCTTTTTAAAAGACTGAAGTGCATTTCCGCGGCAGACAGCGGGTTTCTGATTTCGTGCGCGATCGATGCCCCGATAAAAGAAAGTTCTTCGAGCTTTCGTGCAAATACTTCTTTAAGATGCTGATCTTTGCGCCTGATCTCTTGCGCCAGACTGGTCAAACCTTCATGAAGGCGGTTAAGTTCATCGATATGAAGGTCCTGAGAAGCCGGAATTTTATTATTTTCCGTTTCTTTAAGGCTTTGAACGACCAAACTTATTTTTGAACTTAAATTGCGTGCAATGGCATACGCCGTGAAAATGCTTAAAAGCAGACTTATCAGAATCAGTTCGAAGAAAAACCTTTTCAGCTGAGATAGCAGTTGCAAATACTTCATATCAGCTTCTATACCAATAACCGACTCTAGCATCTGATCTGAATCAAGAATTGGAAAAAGGACAATCTTGAATCGACGTGACACTCTGGCAGAAAAAGGATCAGGCATTACCGCCTGGCCCTTTTCGAGTTCATTGATATAGGCAAAAACCATATCTTCAACTTCTATCGCAGTCGGAGGAAGCAATGGGCTGTTCTGAGGCGAAGCTGACGAAAAAGAGGCGATAAAAACCGGGTCAGGGCCGGAAACATCGAGCCAATAAAGATTGCGCACCCAATCGGCGTTTTTTTCATACAGCCAAAGACTCTCTACCAGTCGCAGTCTCTCCTGGGGGGCATCGATCAGTCTGGAATCACCAGAATCAAGCCCGGCAGCCAGAGTCTGAGCCATTTTTTTCAGACGGTTCCCGGCCTCGATATTGAGAGTGGTGAAGAATCTGTGGTAAAACCAGCCCCAAACAAACAACAGGGCTAAAACCGAGACGGCAAAAATACCCAGAAAAACACGTCCAAAAATGCTTCTCGGAATTAAGCGTCTGAACAGATTACAAAGTTGCGTCAACTTCACGCCAGCTGACAATCTCTTTTTGAATTGCCAATTCGTACAGATTGGTGTAATCGATCTTCTTATCTACGGTATAATCGTAGGTGGATCGCTGCAAAACTTCCTGCCAGTTATAGTAGGTGATTCTAAGATCGTTAGGCATTTTTCGACGATTGAAATAATCTACAGAAAGGTTTCCAACGATATCCATGTTGCAGAGCTTCTTCATTGAAGAATCAGTGTCCAGTTCGAGGCCACCCTCGGCATGAAATGATCCTTCAAGGCGTGGGCTTAAATTTCTGAACGGATGAGTAATGCCGAATCTTGACCAATCTGAATCATGATGCGGTTTGTAAATTATTTTTCCGGTTTTTGGGTTTTCTTTAGAGGTATCCCAGTCTTTATCACGCAAAGCGATTATGCCCACGCATGATTCGAGCCCTGAATCGTCAGGCAGAGTCAAAACATCGCCGCCGACATAAATATTGCCTTCAACTACGAGCAGACCTTTTCCTTTTACCCATCCTTCCAGGAACACGTCACCCTTGATATAGGTCAAACCATTGATTTCAACGGCGCGGCTGGTATCATGAGCTTTGGTGGGATTACCGAAATATCTGCTGTATTTGTTGGGCACCTTGCGCCAGTCGCCCCAGCCATAAAGCGGAACGACTTTTGGATAACTCACTTTATTGCGTCCAAAAGCTTCGGTAAAGGTAACATTGGTGAAATATTTACCATGTTCAGGAGTGGCTTCCGGGTCTACAACGCGGTTTGCCAGGCGCTTATAGACACTGGCAGGGTAAAGGTTGATTTTCTTGCTGTCATACTCTTCAACCTTTTTGGTTCGTGAATGATAAGGTTCAGCGACCTTCTGCCACCAGGGCCATCTGAAAAATCCCTGCCATTTATAGTATTGGCGCCTAACAGGATCATCTGTATATTCGATGTCGGTCTGACTGAAATCGCCGCCGCCATTCCATCCTGTCCAGCCGATACCCATGTCAAGCCACGGGTGTTCCATTTCACTTTTCATACGGGTTAGCATCAACCATTTGGGAAGATCTATTTTGGTACCCTTTTTCATGTAGGTTTTGCCGCCAACAACGAAGAAGCCCCAGGGATCCCAGAAGTCGAAGGTTTCAATTTTAAAGGAATCCTGGTTGGCATCATTCAGATACAGCCCATGTTCGGGGGCAATCATGCCAACTGCGTTAGCATTCAGCGGGCCTTTAACCAGCATAGCCTTCAGCGTTTTCCTGATCTCGATCTGCTTTTTCGCGCGATGATAATTACCCTGCGAATTGATGATAATTGTTCCCTGGCGAGCTATTTCGCGTGGCACGCCTTTAGAAACCAGGTCTTCCATGGCTTTTTGATCGAGTTGCCAGGTCAATCGGGCTTTAACAGAACCACCTTCTACAACCGGCGGAACCCCATCAGTGCCCTGAGAAAGGCGAGAAAGGTCGACATCTACGCTGCCTTCACTTTCTTTTGTGATCAGCTGATAAAAAGGATTGTCGGGGTTATTCATCTGGCTTTTCACGGTAAAAAGCGTTTCTTCGACACCAGCCTCAGCAAGCAGCAAAGCCACGGTGTTATCGACATAGCTTTCAGAATGGTATACTTCACCGCGCATGAAGTAGATCATGCCATAGACTATTATGCTTATAACCAGAATGGTACAGATGGTGAAAAACAGTGCGATACCCGATCTTTTACCATTAAAAGCTTTCATAAATTTTTCGCTCCTTTCGAGCCGTGCGATTATTATAATAATAACAATGTACAACCTTGAACGCAAGGGTCAGAGAGGTTTATAAACGGGTCAGTCCCAGAGAAACACTTTGCGGGAAGACAGTTCGCCGGCCTCGATACGGGTATCGTAAACTTCGGTAAGGTTTGCGCCGGTCATTATTTCATCAACTTTTCCCGAGTGAATTACCCGACCATTTTTCACCATGATTACCGAGTCTGAAATCATTGCGGCAACATCTGGTTCGTGATTGGTAAAGACGATGGTTTTACCTTCGGTTACCAATTCTTTTAGTATTGCAATCAAGCGGGACTTGTTTTTTATATCGAGGTGGGAAGTGGGTTCATCGAGCAGCAGAAGTTCTGTTTGCTGGGTCAGGGCACGGGCGAGCAACACAAGCTGGTGTTCGCCACCGCTTATATTCATTACCGACCTGTCGGCCTTGTCTTCCATACCGACTTTTTTCAAAGCCTGAAATGCAATTTCTATATCTTCTTCTTTTGGCATGCTGAAGTTACCAAGATATGGGGCACGGCCCAATAAAGCGAAGTCTAGCAGACTGAAATCGAAAAATGTCGGTTCAAACTGCGGAACAAGGCTAACTTTTTGTCCAAGTTCGCAACGACTGAATTGCTCAAGGGGCCTGGATTCAAGCTCGACCTGGCCACTATCTGCACTCAGCCAGCCTAGTGCCAGCATAAGCATAGTAGTTTTACCGGTGCCGTTCGGCCCAAGCACTGCCACGACCTCGCCTTGCGAAATCTGCATTGAAAACCCATCCAACACCAGATTCGAGTTTTTTTTGTATGAAAAACTGAGATCTTTGAATTCAAGAATTGTATTGACGCTCATCGCTTGACTCCGACTGATCCAGTCATCATAAGGCTCATGAAAAACAAGGCCCCGAACAAAGAAGTAATTATGCCCAAAGGAATTTCATGGGGTAAAAGTACCCGGCCGAGATCATCGCAGACAAGAACAACGATCGCACCCAGAAGCATACTGCCGGGCAAAGCATAGCGGGCATCTGCGCCAAAAATTCTGCGGGCCAGGTGAGGCATGATCAGACCTATCCAGGCAACCAGACCACTGACAGCTGTTACTGTCGCAGCAGCAATTACAGCGAGAATCAAAATAAAAGCCCGTTCTACCGTTGTTGAAACACCCAGAGAGAAAGCGGTGTAATCTTTGAGAGCAAGAATGTTAAGGCGCCAACGAAACAGCAATAAACCGATAAGACAGAGCAAAACTATGGGGACGACGAATTTAACCTCGGCCCAGGTAATCGAAGATAAACCGCCCAGCAGCCAGAAAGTAAGCTCTGCCAGTTGCGAAGTAGGGTCGGCGGCATATTTCATAATTCCCAATAACGAAGTGAATATTGCCGAAACACATATTCCGGCGAGAATAAGGCGAAGAACCCATGAGCCATAACGAATCTTCCTGGCCACCAGATATGAAGAAAAAAGGCCAAGACAGGCAAAAAAAGCTGCTGAACCTTGAATCAACCATGGCGAGTTCCCCAGAAAAACTATGCTTAAACCTGCTCCGAAAGCAGCTCCTTGTGAAACGCCCAGAAAACCAGGGTCTACCAGGGGGTTGCCGAAAATCATCTGCATGACCGTGCCGGCTGCAGCAAGACTCATTCCGAGAAAAACGGCAAGAATAGCCCGGGGCAATCTAACTTTGAAAACGATGGCTGCAGCCATTTCTTCGCTTCTGATCTGTTCAAAGCTCATAAAGCCGGCTTCGGGATATCGACCGGCCAGAAGCGACAAAACAAATATTGCCAGAAGCAGAAGCGTCAGGCCAATAAAAATCAAACTGATTCGCCGATTGTTGTATGCGGTTGCTTCAAGTGGGCTCAGAAATAATCTCCAGTCACCTTTATCTTACGGCTCTGTTCTGCATCGATACCATAGAGTTCAAAAAACTCCTGATAAAGCTTATGCATATCGACTTTGAGACCTTGTAAATCAGGATTGATCATGGCAGCACACCAGCAAAGCCCCAGAACCCATCGGGAATCAGGTTGGTCCCAGCTGATATAGTCTTCAGGAAAAGCCAGCAGGCGATTTTGTTTTACCGCAGTCAAACCCTGCCAAAGTTCATTTTTTTTAAGTTTTTCAACGGCATCGGCACTGTTGCCGAAATATGAAGCGACAAATATAAAGTCGGGGTTCCAGGCTGCAATCTGCTCAAAGCCGATTTTTTGCCAGCCGTTTCCCAGGGCGGCTTCTGACCAGACTGGAACTCCGCCGGCATCGCGAACCAGGGTCGATTGAATCCAGTGCTTTGGTGAAACGCTGAATGAAACTGCCCCGCCCCTTTCTGAATAAAAAAGGTGCAGAACAGAAGGTTTTCTTTCAGACTTTGAGCTTTTGACACTTTGCAGGATTTTTTGGTGCCAATTCTGAAAGAAATCAATGATTCTTTCTGCCTTTTGTGTTTCTGCATAAATCAGGCCGAGGTTTTCAAGATCGCTGTAGTATGATTCGGGATTTTCAAGATTAAAAAAGACAATGGGAATTTCTAACTGTTCGAGGCCTCTTTCAAGATTGGCCCTTTCGATATCACGGGCCATAATCAAATCAGGCTTCATTGCCGCAAGTTCTTCAATTCCGATAGTGTGATCTGAAAAAGTTCTTTTTGCGAAGAAGGGGTCGATGAGACGATAAAAACCGTCTGAATTTCTGAACTGAAAATTCTTACTGTAGGTCAGAAGCTTTTCAGGAGCTGAAGCAAAAAACAAAGAGGCGTTTGTGATCATGAAGCCGGCGCGCCCGGTAATAACGATGCGTTGCGGCATTTTCTCGAGCAATACTTTTCTGCCGAGGCAATCGATGACTGTTGCCGGAAAGTCAGCCAAAACAGCAGAAGGCAGAAAGCCCAAAACCAGCAGAATAAGAAAGCAGCTAAATCTGAAACGCACTGCAACACTCCCAAAAGCAACTTAAAACTACTCTACTCTACTTTTCAGACAAATGCAACCAGGACCGGCCGCTCACTTCTCGCCTGTAACCATCGGTACAAAGCGAACCGCAAGATCATTTTCCATCCTGATTCCTTCAGAAGTCTTTCTGACTATGATCAAACTCTGGACTGAATGAACAGCTCCGACCGGTATGATCATTCGCCCGCCAATATTCAGCTGATCGATCAATGCCTGGGGAATATTTTCGGGAGCACATGTAACGATGATCACATCGAAAGGAGCGTGCTCGGGCCAGCCTTTATAGCCATCGCCATGCTTCACTTTAACATTGTAACCATGCTCATCGAGAACAGATTTTGCGTGCTCGGCCAGCGGTTTGATAATTTCGATACTGTAAACGATCGCATTCATCTCTGCGAGTATAGCGGCCTGATACCCAGACCCGGTACCGATTTCGAGAATTTTTTCGCCCGGCTGCGGTGCCATTTTTTCGGTCATATAGGCAACGATGTATGGCTGAGAAATGGTCTGACCATGCCCGATATTCCAGGGATGATCACCGTAAGCGGTACGAAGGTCACGATATGCCAGCGGAATAAATTCATGTCGTCGCACTTTTTTCATGGCTTCGAGAACCTTCGAATCGGTGATGCCATAATTTTTAAGTGTCTGAATCATACCCTCAGCCCTCTTTTCAATTTTTCGGGTTTCTTCTCTGGTTATTCTACCGCAGTTACCCACACCCACCAACAAGATAAGGCCTGAACAGAACAAGAGTACAAAAACAAATCTGATCGTTTTCTTCATCGCCCTCACCTCTCAATAAGAATATATCAATTCTCATTTTATTTTCTTGCAAAATAAAAGGGCTGGGGCAAAAAACCTCGAAATTTCATCACAAGGCAGGCATAAACTGGAAAACAAAGGCTAAATACCAGCATAAAAACCGGCACTTCGACACTTAAAGTGGTTCAGTGTCCGGATCTAATTCATTTAGCCAAACACCATCAATCTTCAGACGAAACTCAGTAAAATTGAAAAAGGGGCCGCCTCATTGAGGCAGCCCCTTTCGTAACTTTTCAGACTAGCGTTTATCAGCCTTTATGGCAGCTGCGAAACCTTTGGTGTTTTTACTTGCAAGAGCCTGGTCAATGGTATCTTTGCTTGTAATTCGGCCCATTTCGCCTGAATCGATAAGACCCAGACCTTTTTTAACTCTCTTCATTCTTCTTGCTTCGCCAACGAAGATAGTTTTGTAACCGCCAATATTAAGAAAGCGTTTTCTTTCTTTTGTCATTTTCATA
>JASURT010000117.1 GCA_030446435.1 Candidatus Ozemibacter sp. | reverse complement strand
GTTTTGTTGCGAACAATTATCAATTTTGCAAGTATTTGCTATAATTTTACTGATTATTCAACTTTTGCAAGACAAATTGTTGGGCCGCATTGCCCATTTTTCACCGAAAACTTCAGGAGGAATTCAGTGTCGCTTTTACCGCCTGTTAAAGCCTTGATAACTGGTTTTGCGCCTTTTGCCGGTCATGATTCAAATCCTTCCTGGGAGGCACTTGTCGCTTCGCCAGGCGCTTTTGCCAATCTTGAATCAAGGTCTTTGCTTTTACCGGTCTCTTTTACCAGTGCTTTTGTTGAACTTGAAAAGGCAATAGAAGAATTTGCTCCAGATCTGGTGATTTGTGTTGGTCTTGCCGAAAAGCGCGACCATGTGTGTCTTGAGCGCGTTGCCATCAATCTTGCAGATGCAAGAATTCCCGATAATGACGGCAACCAGCCGCTTGATTTGCCGATCGATTATTCGGCGCCCAATGCTTATTTCAGTAATATGCCAGTAAAAAAAATAATCCGTTCACTTGAAATGGCGGCGATTCCGGCCAAAGTTTCCGAAACCGCCGGCACTTTTGTCTGCAATCAGGTCATGTTCAAGCTTTTGCACCTGATTGCGGTGAAAAAGCCTGCTTTAATGGGTGGGTTCGTTCATGTACCCTGCACGCCGCAGATGCTGGATTTATCGAGTGGTTTATCTGGTCTGCCCCTGGAAAAAATAACCCTGGCACTACGGATCATTGTCGAAACCTGTGCCGAGCATATCGTTTCCGGCAAATGGCGCGGGACTCGTCGGCAGATCGTGCCTTACAATCTTGTCTGGCCTGAAGAGTATTCTCAGATAGAATCTGTTTTAAAAAATGGTTTGAAAGATCTGGCGCTACGTATCGATCATATTGGTTCGACGGCAGTGCCGGGCTTGTGTGCCAAGGATGTCATCGACCTGCAGATAACCGTTGCTTCATTGAGTGAAGAAGTGGCAGCGGCCCTGACCAGACTGGGTTATTCGCGCGTCGGGCACATTGCCGGCGATCACGCTCCGCCGGGCATGGAATTATCACCGGAACACTGGCAGAAGTGGTTTTTTCGAGCGCCGCCAAGCCAGCGTGCCACCAACACCCATGTTCGCGTTGCCGGCCGTGCCAACCAGCGCTACCCGCTTTTGTTCCGAGACTATCTTCGTGCCCATCCACATACGGCTGCGGCCTATGGTCAGCTAAAGATGCGCCTCGCCGACAATCTCGCCAACGCCGCCATGTATCCCGATGTCAAAGACCCGGTCGTCGATCTGATTTATTTCCCGGCCGAAAAATGGGCCGCCGAGACCGGCTGGAGCGGCCATGTTGTCTGAAGTATTGGTTTTGCGGAATTGTTTCTGCTAAATAATTGTTTAAACTATTGGCACGCTAAAAATTTTGTGATATTTTTTTTAAATATAAATCGGGGACGTCTTAAATCAGGTTAGGTTTTGTGCGAATTAAGCCAATGATTTGGTTTGCTACTTGATTATAATGCAAAAAGGGCGTGTTGGAATTGAAAAAGAGGATTTTGGCTAATATTCTGTCAGAAAAGAAGCATCTTAAGACCATACTTCAGTCTAAACGCGCAAATATTTATTATCTCGAATACTGCCGAGTTTTACAAAATGGCGGTCGAGTTGAATACATTACCCAGGAAAAAGATAAGCAGGCTTATTGGAATATTCCTATAGCAAACACAACGGTTATCTTACTTGGAACTGGCACTTCAATAACTCAGGCTGCAGTTCGCCTGCTTGCCTCTGCTGGTGTCATGATTGGTTTCTGCGGCGGCGATGGCACACCATTATTCGCTGGAAACGAGATTGAATGGATGTCCCCCCAAAGCGAATATCGCCCGACCGAATACGTGCAGGGCTGGCTTTCATTCTGGTTTAATCCAGAGAAACGTCTGCATGTGGCAAAAGAGCTACAAAGCCTTCGTTTGAATCACATAGGCAATATATGGAGAAAAGAGCCCCTTTATAAAGAGTGCGGTATATATGCTGATGATCAAGAGTTTGAGTCGATAATGTCAGATATGGCTTCAAATATTGACAATGCAGCTTCAGTTCAAAACCTTCTGGAAATTGAGGGCAGAACTACAAAAAGAATCTATGCCTATATAGTCCGAAGTACAGGCTTTGGAGCATTTAAAAGAAATCATGAAGGAACCGATGCTGCCAACATTTTTTTGAACCATGGAAATTATCTTGCTTACGGCCTCGCAGCGACAGCACTATGGACTCTTGGGATTCCCCATTCTTTTGCGGTTATGCATGGAAAAACCAGGCGCGGAGCACTTGTTTTCGATATTGCCGACCTGATAAAAGATGCAATAGTGCTGCCCACAGCTTTTGTCTGTGCTTTGCGAGGCGATGATGAGAGAAAATTCAGAGAAACTTTGATGAATCTACTTATCGATAAATATAGTGCTATAGATATCATGATTGAATCAATTAAGTTTGTATGTGCACAATACGCTGAGCCAGTAAAATGATTGTAATATTTGTTTCCGAGTGCGAGAAAACTGCAACGAAAAGAACGCGGCAAATTCTAGATAGTTTTGCCGAGAGAATAGGCTCTAAAACCTGGAAAACACGAATCACAATGGAGGGTTTAAAGGCGATTAAGGTTCTTTTGAGCAAATATGCTACCAGACAGACTTCTGTTGCCTGCCACAGAATCGCGGGAAGATATTCTACTGAACTTATGTGGGTAGTAGGAAATAAAGCTAAATTCAATAGCCGTGGAATCTGTCCCACTAACTATTCTGAAGCTGACCAGATAAATGATTTTGAAAACAGCTGGTTTTTGTTGCCTCATATCAAGACTTTGACAGCTCTAGCCTCATTGTTTCACGATTTTGGGAAATCTTCTGAATGCTTTCAGAGTAAATTGAAGGCAAAGACCATTCAGAAGGACCCGCTGAGGCATGAATGGATCTCATGCGTTTTACTGAAACATTTTATCAAAGATGCCAAAACAGATGAAGAATGGCTACGACGATTAAAAAATGAAGGATTTTGCCTGAAGCTTGACAATGAAAGCCTCATTGAAGCGATTGAGAGGCCACTGCACGATTTGCCGCCGTTTGCTTCAATGCTTATGTGGCTTATTCTAAGTCACCATAGAATGCCTGTGCTATATGAAGAGCGTCTAAAGAGCTTTAGAAAAGAATCATTGTCTGATTACAAAAAACTTTTCAAGCAATTGAATTCTACTTTTGGCTACAAAAATGATTCGGAAAAAATTAGAGAAAAATCATGCTTGAAGTTTCCGAAAGGGTTTCCTACAAATGGTGAAGCCTGGAATAAGCAGCGAAAAAGATGGTCTGCAAAGGCTTTAGAAATAACTGAAGAATTCAAAGAGATTGCAAAAAATGGTTTATATCGGATTGTTTTACATTTTTCCAGGCTTTGTCTAATGCTCGGTGACCATTATTATTCATCAAGAAAGGCAGATAAAAACAGGAAGAATAAATCAGAACTTTATGCCAATACGGGTTTTGTTGACGGTGAAAGGCAATTAAAGCAAATGCTTGATGAGCATCTTGTCGGTGTAATGGAAAATGCCGTAAGAATAGCTCATCAGCTTCCGGATTTTGAAACAGAAATGCCGGGCGCTGCTAGTGTCAGACATCTTAGAAAAAGAAGCCCCCAGGAATTTACATGGCAAAACAAGGCTGTTGAAGAAATTGAAAGCTGGCGAAATTCTATCAAGGATATCTCAAAAACTGGTTTTTTCGCTCTAAATATGGCTAGTACAGGCTGCGGTAAAACAATTGCGAACGCCAAAATAATGCGGGCAACATCTATTGATAAGTCATCCTTGCGTTATATCATCGCTCTCGGCTTAAGAACTTTAACCCTTCAAACAGGTGAGGTTTATCGTAACGAAATAGGTCTGGATGATTCAGAATTGGCTGTATTAATTGGAAGCAAAGAAATCAAAGATTTGTTTGAAAGAGATCAAGGCGTTAGTAACAATGTTTTTTTTAATAAGGACAATTCATCAGAGTCCTCTGAAGACATTCTTAGTGAATTTTTAGATTTTGAGTGCGGTGTTTCTGATGAAAAACTGGTAACCGTATTACAGAATGAAAAACATAGACAACTTTTATACGCGCCACTCCTGGTATGTACAATAGACCATCTTATGTCGGCCACTGAATCGATCCGAGGCGGGCACCATATTTTGCCTTGCCTCAGACTAATGTCATCAGACCTGGTAATTGACGAAATTGATGATTTTACCGGAAACGACTTGATTGCTATTAGCCGTTTGATTCATCTTGCCGGCATGCTTGGGCGCAAAATCATGCTTTCGTCAGCCACTATACCGCCAGATTTGGCACTTGGCTTCTTCAATGCTTATCAGAATGGTTATAAACTCTATGCCGCGTCAAGGAATTTTTCTCCTGTTGTGGGTTGTGCCTGGATAGATGAGTTTAAAACGAAGGTTTCTGACTTATCCTTGGATGATGGAGAGGCAGACAATTCTGCATACGTTTCCTTGCATGCAAAATTTACTCAAAGCCGTTGTCGTAAGATTTTAGCTTCCGCAGTTCAGCGAAGGGGCTTTATTGCTGAAATAAAGCATTCAAATGATTCTGGGTTGAGTGTTGAAGAACAATATTTCGAGGCTGTTAAAAATAATATCTTCAGGCTTCATACCGACAACTGCGAAAAAGATAAGAAAACTGGCAGACTTCTTTCTTTAGGTGTTGTTCGCATGGCTAATATCAAGCCGTGTGTAAGTCTAGGCAGATACCTTATGAATGCAGACTGGGGTGAAGATACTGAAGTGAAGATAATGGTCTATCATAGTCAGCAGATTATGATTCTGCGCCATGTGCAAGAAAAAGTTCTTGATAAGGTGCTGAAACGAAAAAGACCTGAAGATATTTTTAAAGATCCTTTTATTCGCCGCCATCTAAATAGAAGCAAGAAACCCAATCTCATCTACATTGTGGTCGCAACTCCTGTTGAAGAAATTGGCCGTGATCACGACTTTAATTGGGCATTAATAGAGCCTTCTTCTTTCAGGTCAGTAATTCAAATGGCCGGTCGTGTGCGCAGGCATCGAAAAAGTGCTTATGAAAACAAAAATATTGCCGTAATGCAGTTCAACTTTAAAGGATTTAAAAATAAGGTTTTGGGAAAAGATGTTGAAAAAGTTTTTTGCCGGCCCGGTTTCGAAAATGAAGTTTTTTTTACTACCCATGATTTAAAAGACATTCTGGATGAAAAACTGCTTGAGAATGGCATAAATTCAATTCCTCGAATCGTTCGAGCGGATGAACTCAAACCGACAGAGTCTTTTGTAGATCTCGAACATCATGTTACAAAGCAGACTTTGGCCGAATTTAAAGCCAGAGGGCCAGAAAAACCTATGGGCTGGATTTCTCAATGTTGGTGGCTTAGCGGCCTACCGCAAATGTTGACGAAATTCAGAGCCGGTATGAAAGCCGAAACCCTGTATTTGATACCTGAAAACAGCGACGATGAAGACACCACCTTCGTTTTTATGCAGAAAAATGACGATGGTGATCTTTCTCCTGTAGATAAGCTGTTTAAAATTACTCACTTGCCTGAAGATGAATTAAATAAGGACCGGATTTGGCTTGATCGCGATTATTACAAAATACTTGTTGATTATAGCGGTGATGGGTTTGTTAGCAACGCTGCCAGAAAATTTGGCAGCATTGAAGTAACGACTTATGATGATTTCGCAGAATACGAATATTCTTCCGTCTTTGGATTGGTAAAAAAATAAGGGAGGAAAGCGTTGTATAGCCCGATTATAGATTTTTTTGAAAAGAGAAAATTGAAAACTTTAGAAGACTGTAAGACGTTTGAAGAAAAGGTTGCCGCAGTAAAATTGCATTTGAAAACCTGGCTAGCTGAATCTGCTGTTAAAGTTGGGCAAATGAAAATTTCAACACATCCATGTACTTTTGTTCATCCAAGTGCAAATAAGAATAAGATTCTTATGTCTCAATCGAATGCAAAAGGGAAAGTAAAGGTAACTACAAAAGAGGTTAAGACAACACCTACTATTGCTAATATGCAACATTCTAATGACGGTTTTCTCAGAAGTGGCAACGTCGAAAATGTGGAGGCTGATGCTTTGGGAAACGCAGCCGTTTTAGGTTACTACAACTTTTTGAATATTGTGTTGCCCGACGGCAAAACGATTCTGTGGCACATAGACAACGAAACTCCTGAGGCGAAAAACTTGTTGGCTAATGTTGACAATATTGAATATGAAAGTTTAAGGAATGGTTTGTTGGCTGTCAAAAACTATGAAGGCGCTTTGAGTACCAGCTCAAAATTGAAACAGGTCTACTTTCCGGTTAATGGTGACTACCATCTGCTTTCGGTTTTGATGCCTTCAGGCATTATGTTTGAAATGCGCAAAAGAATTCACCAAATGAAATTTAGTGAAGAGACAAAAGCCTTAAAAGAAGCCAGAAAAAACAATGAATATAGTGAAGGTTCGTTTCGGGATATTGCTGACCTGACTTTGATAGGTTTTGGCGGTACAAAACCCCAGAACATAAGCGTCTTGAATAATGCGAACGGAGGCAAGGCTTACTACTTGCCGAGCTTGCCGCCTGCTTTATCTGATTATAAGGTGAAATTACCCAGAAAGAATTTTTTTGCAGAAGTCTTGTGGCCGGGTTTTTATAAAGAAGATCTTTCTGCTCTTCATAAGCTTTTTAAGGCTGATATCAATAACATTAACATTCGTCAGGGTAGAGATAACAGAATATTGAACATTTTCGATGATATTGTCAAAAAAATCTGGGCAATTCGTTCCTCTGAAATTGGCTGGTGTACAAAAGAACGTTGTGTGGATTTGCCTGTCTACCAAAAGATCATTCTTGACGATATTTATAGATCAAGTCGAGCTGAGTCTGAGGCAGCGATAAATGAATTCTTAACCGACATTGCTCGCTGGATAATAATTGCCTATCAGAAAGTGGCTGGCACTGATGCCATTAAACTTTCTGATGATGAGCTGATTTATATTAAAAAGCTCATAGAAAGCCAGATTGAGGTTTTATCATGATTTCAGATTCTTTCATTGTTATACGAGAATTGAAAATTCAAAATGCCAACGCATTGTCGAGTGCTTTTACCATTGGCTTTCCTGCTATGACCGCCTGGCTTGGCGCAGTTCATGCCATACAGCGAAAGTTTAACGAAATTGAATGCTTTGAACAACTCGAATTCAATCAGATTACAGTAGCTTGCCATGATTTCAAACTGCATACCTATAAAGGCCGTGGGGATTATGATTGGTCGATCGTTGGAACCGGGAATCCTCTAACAAAAGAAGGTGCACGCCCTTCTTTTATTGAGGAAGGCCGTTGTAATCTTTGTGTTTCATTGATAATTGGCTGCAATAATCTTAGCAGATTTGATTTTGATGATTTTGAGACCAGACTTGAGTCAATACTTCATTCAAGAACCAAAGTGGCTGGTGGAGATATCCTTGAATTCGCCAATATTGAATACAAGAAGCCTGATTCTGAAAATGAAAAACAAAAACTGCTTTATTCGTTAATGCCTGGGTATGTTTTAATCGAACGCCGTGACCTTGTAAAGGCCTCTATGGAAAACGGGGACGATGCACTGGATGCAATTTTAGATCATGTTGCGCTTCATAACGTTTGTGAAAAAACTGAATCGGGTGAAGTCTCATGGTCTATAAAACGTAAAACTTCCGGCTGGGTCATTCCCATTGCTGTCGGCTTTCAAGGAATATCCGAACTGGTAGAGCCCGGGAAAACTTTTAATCAGAGAGATCCGTCGGTACCTCATAGATTTGCTGAAGCCATAGTTACCTTAGGCGAGTTTAAAATGCCTCATAGACTTAGATTCGATGATGCTTTTTGGCACTATGAATATCGTAAAGAAGAGAATTTGTATCTTTGTAAAAATTTTGAAGGAGAAAAAGAATGACCGCTTCCGTACTTGCTTTTGAGAAAAAACTTGTTCCGTCTGATGGATTCCTTTATGGCACAACCTGGGCTAACAGGCATGAGATTGAGAAATGCCTGCCTTTAAAACTTAAAGAAAAATCCGTTAGAGGAACAATTTCTAACCGACTGAATAAAAAAGACCTGAAAGATCCGGCAAAGCTTGATACAAAAGTAGAAAATGCAAACCTGCAAACGGTTGACAGTTGTGGTCTTGACCTCAATCAGGATACGCTGAAACTTTCATTTACTTTAAAGATATTAAGCGGTATTGAAAAGCCTTCCGCTTGTAATGACAGAGCCTTTTTGCAGAATTATTCCGATGTGGTTCAGGAATATATTGGAAAATACGGTTTTAAAGAGCTGGCAAAACGCTATGCATTAAACATAGCCAATGGCCGAACTTTGTGGCGAAATCGTGTGGGCGCAGAAAATATTGAAGTTTGTGTCGAAGCGAAGAATAAAGATCTCTTCGGAAAAAAATGGACTTTTAATGCTCATGATTATTCCTTGCGTGATTTTTCAAAAAGTGATGCGAAAGTTGAAGAATTGGCCAGTTTGATTGCAGAGTCTCTATCAGGAAAAAGAGATTATCTTATGCTCGAAATCGATATTTATGCCCTTGTAGGTTCTGCCCAGGATGTATATCCAAGCGAAGAACTTGTTATGGAAAAAGAAAAAGGAAACAAAAAGGGTAAGAAAAGTAAAATCCTATACAGCATCAATGAAATTGCCGCTATGCATTCACAAAAAATCGGCAATGCCCTGAGAACTATTGATACATGGTATCCTAAATTTGGCGAAGTTAAAACCGGGCCAATTGCGGCTGAACCATATGGTGCAGTGACAAATCTCGGTATTGCATATCGAAAACCAACCGAGAAAGTAGACTTTTTCACTCTATTTGATTCATATGCCGCAAAGAACAAGCTTGAAAAAGAAGATCATGAACACTACGTAATGTCTGTATTGGTTCGTGGAGGCGTATTTGGCGAGAGCGACAAGGAGTAAGTAATGAAATTCTTTCAAGAGATTACATTGCTCCCAGGTGTAGAAGTAGGGCTTTATTTTCTTTGGAAAAAAGTGTTTCAGCAACTTCATCTGGCGTTTGTAGAAATAAAAGATCACGAGGATCATGTGTCGGTGGGAATATCATTTCCTGGGTATAACTCTGAAAAAACCGGTTTAGGAAATCTTATAAGGGTTTTTTCATTTAAAGAAGAAGATTTGCAGCAATTGAAACTTGAAAAATGGTTCTCGTCTTTTTCTGAGTATGTTTCAATTAGTCCGATTCGGTCGGTACCAAATTCAATTCTAAAGGGTTATGCCGTTTTCAAAAGATGGCAAGGTAAAAGCAGTATTGAACGTCTTGCTCGCCGTCGCGCCAGGCGAAAAAATGAATCTCTCGAGCAGGCAATGGCTTATTATTCAGATTATGAAGAAGAAAGGGTAGACCTTCCTTTTGTACAAGCTAAAAGTTTATCTGGAAACCGAGAATTCAGGCTGATAATTAAGCGAGAGCTGAAGCCTGAACCTTATATGGGGACTTTTAATTGTTACGGCTTGAGTTTGGGTGAGGCAACCGTACCAATTTGGTAAACTTATAAAACTTGCAAGTTTTAGGAAAAGCCTTTGCGAGCTTATATTTTTGAGGCAAAAAAAGCTATAAAAGGTAAGCCATTTGACAATTATGCGCATTATGCGTATAGTTGAGGTTGGGGGTATGAAATTTAAAGAGATTGAGAAGCTTTTGTTTAATGATGGTTGGCTCTTTAAGACTGCAAAAGGTTCTCACTATCAATATATTCATCCTTCAAAACCTGGGAAGGTAACCGTTCCGTATCATAAGGGTGATCTTGACCTTCGGACGGTCAAATCAATTTTAAGACAGGCTGGCTTGCAATAGAGGAGGTTTTATGAAATTAACCTATCCTGCCATTTTCTACCCCTGTGAGGCTGGGGAAGGCTTTGTTGTTGAAGTGCCAGACTTACCAGGTTGTGTCAGCGAAGGTGCAACATTTGCAGAAGCACTGGAAATGGGTGTAGATGCAGCCTCTGGCTGGGTTCTTACAGATTTGGAAGATGGGAAGCCGGTTCCAAAAGCCAGCAACATCAAAGATATCAAAGCCGAAGAAGGCGGTTTTGTAAGTATGCTAGTCCTTGATATGGATTCATATATGGAAAAATATGGAAACAAAGCTATCAGGAAAAATTTGACTATACCTGCTTGGTTAAATACTTTTGCTGTGGCAAATCACATTAATTTTTCGAAGGTTTTGCAAGATGCCTTGATTGGAATCTATAAAAAGAGAACTCAAGATCAGTCTTGATTTTTTTTACCATCTTTTTTAGTGGATTTCCAAGATTGGCCTGCAATGCTGACTTTTGAGCCCCCAAAAAGATTGATGTTTTTTTCTCGAAAAACATCTCAAAACCCGATTAATTCAAGTATTTTAAAGAGATCGGTCCTATGAACTGCCGCACAGGCAGCTTAGAAAT
>JASURT010000116.1 GCA_030446435.1 Candidatus Ozemibacter sp. | reverse complement strand
CGAAACCATAACCCCAGACAAAATAGCTTGAGGCAAAAATCATCAGACATATTCCAATAACGACTTTGATGACCAGATGTCCAAATTCTTCAACGCTTCGTTGTAACGGAGTCTGAACCTCATCGGCAGACTGTACCAGGCCTGCAATTTTGCCTAACTCTGTATCCATGCCGATTGCCGTTACCAGCGCTTCGGCCCTTCCGGCGGTTACGTGAGTTCCCATGAAAACCATGTTGGTTTTATCTGCTAAAACTGCGCTTTCATTCAATTTTGCATCATCTTTGGCTGCCGCTACAGATTCTCCGGTAAAAATAGCTTCTTCAACCTGAAGGCGGGTAGAAGTGAGTATTCTGGCGTCTGCAGGCACTCTGTCGCCCTCTTCAAGAATGACGATGTCGCCGGGAACGATTTCTTTAGCCTTTATTTCAACTGTTTCGCCTTGCCGCTTGGCTCTGCAGGTGGGCGCACTCATGCCTTTGATATTATTGATTGCTCTTTCAGCTTTTCTTTCCTGATAGAAGCCGATAACAGCGTTGACAGTAAGAACGGTCAAAATGATAATGACATCGTTGTAGTGGCCCATCAGACCAGTTATAATTGCTGCGGCGAGCAGAATGTAGATAAGTGGGTCGACAAATTGGCGGCCAAGCAAAACATACCAGGGAGTCGGTTTGCCTTTTGCGATTTCATTGTGGCCGAAGAATTCAAATCTTTCTCTGGCTTGTTCGGCAGTCAGACCGCCAGGATCTGTAGCAAAGGCTGACAATGCTTCCTGAAAGGTTTTTATTGACCAGTCCTGTTTTGTTGCTGCTTTGATCTTATCCATTAAGATACCTCCGGGTCTGCTTTTGGGCGCTTTCTGTTTTTTATTCAAGTCAGAACAAATTTTAACTTAAATCACACAAAGTTTAAATAAGGTTTTAAAAATCTCTGTGCAAAGGCAGAGAAAAAGCTGTCTGTTAAGGCGTCTAATGAGGATTGACAACTCTGTCTTGCTTTTGAGATATTGATAATAGTAGCACGAAAGGAAATTTTTCAATGAATCAGCAAAGCTCAAGACCGAAGATTATGCTTACCAGCTTTAAGCAAAGAAGTAATGGCGCAATTTCTCCTGTATTTGGCTGGTTGGTGCTTTTTATGCTTTGGTTCGGTGCTTTTATTATGCTTGGAATCAGTGAAGGCAATTCTCTTGCCGCCAGACTTGTTTTTCCGACTGTTTTGACTCTTATGGCCCTTGTTCCCGGTTTGTTTTTGTTTCAAAGCTATGATTTAAAAGTGACTACTCATTCAGTAACCTGGGAAAGCACAATCATACCGGTTTTATGTGTAGAACACTGGGAAGAGCCCATTAGTCGCTATAAATCAATAAGTTTGAAGCAAACGAAACCGGTTTTGGGCTTTATTCCACCAAAATACTGTGCTGATACTGCGCTCTATCCAGAGCGAATAACGGGTGATAATCTTTCAAAGGCAAATAAAGCCTTTAACGAAAAGAAATTTGTGGTTGTTTATCTTGAGCATTCTTCTGATAAAAAGAAAAACGTGGGGCTCAAAGTTTTCGATTCGGCAGCCACTGCTGAACTTGGAGATTACCTGGCTTACGCAGAAGAAAAACTTGGATTACCGGTGAATCGATAAAATCGGTTGCCCGTGCAACCTATTTTTTTGTGTTCAGCCGAATGAATGTTCCGGGTTCGCCGGCGCCATCGGTAACGACTACAAGGCGTTCATTGCTGTCGAAACAAAGCCCTTCTGGTCTTCCCGAAAGATTGCCTTTCAGGTTGGTTATGGAAATGATATCGATTTCATCGATCTGGTCAGTTATTTTGGCTTTGATTTCAACTACTCTCGCAGACTTGCCGGATAAAAGCAGGATGTGGCCGGTTCGGTCGTCGACACAGATGTCTGAAAGGTTTTTCAGAAGATTTTTCAGTTCTTCAGGAAGCTTGCACATAGAAATCAATTTAAGTGAAGGCAGCTCGAACATGGCGATAGCTTTTGGCTTTTCCTGGTGCGCTGCCAGCAAAATGCTGCGGTTGCCAAGAACTGTTGTGCAGATTCCTTCCCAGCCCTTGTTGGATTCTTCTCCAATCTGCGGAAGATTTCCGATGATTTGCGGGGTGCCAAGAACTATTTTGCCCGAAGAATCTGAAATCTCTGCTAATGAAATACTCCCGCCTTTTTCTGAAAGGAAATATATCTGCTTTTTATCAGGTGACAATGCAACACCTTCAAGGTCATTGAGAAAGCTATGTTGTTCAGCAGCAAGAAGAAGTTCGGCTTCTAGATTTGGGTTCAGATAAAAAATGCCCCTTTCATCGTCAACAACAATGAAGCTACCAGAACTTAGCCCTGTAATTGCGCTTGCTTCAACAATATCTATCGACTTGCTGAAAGATTGGGCGGCCAGCTTTATGCCAGGGGTCAGTAAAATTATCAGCAAGGCTGCGGTAAGTCTGGTGATTGCTTTCATATTAAGTTTGCCTTTCAAAAAAGATGTGCCTTTTGTCTATTATACTCTTAAAGTTTTTGCCAATTCCGGAAAATATATAGGGAAAATTTCCGGGCTTAAGGGTAAAAATTACCTCTAAAAAACTGCTGTGGATTGAAAATGCTTTTGCAACGTGGGTTTTCAAAACGGCATCAGATTTGCATAAAGATAAAACGGCATGGTGCTTTCTTTGGAAATTTTCTTTCCCAACCTTTTCTGAGGCTGACAGGCTCGTCAGCCTTATTTTTTTAGCCGCCTGCTTTTTTGGCTTTATAACCCAGTTTTTGCAGCTCTTCTACCAGTTTGTCACGGTGTTCGCCCTGTATTTCTATAATTCCATCTTTTAGGGCACCACCGGCGCCGCATTTCCTTTTCAGTAGTGTGGTTAGCTTTTTAAGCTCATCTTCGCTGCCGGAAAGCCCCTTTATGAGCGTTACACCGCTGCCCTTGCGACCTTTTGTTTCTCGGCTGACTCTTACAATGCCATCTTTACTTTGGCTTGACGGTTGCTTTTGTTTGCACTGACAACTGTCAATGGGCTTACTGCAGCCGGGGCACATTCTGCCAAATTCGCTAGAATAAACGAGACCACCTTTTGCTTTCATATTACTCTTTCAATCTCCAGCCGTTGCTTTCTGATTCTACCTGGCTTTGTGAGTTCTGGTCGATTAGTTTTTGCAGAGCTTTCTGGGCTTCTCTAACTTCAGGTATATTGAACAAACCGATTTCTTTTGTATGCAGATCGTTATCTGAATCGCGCCAGTTTATATGGGAAATGATTAAATCTCCTGTATGACCACGCTCGCGTCTGGTTAATTCCTTGATACTATCTGCTTTTAAGCTTTTTACTTCAAGAGATTTGCCACCGGTCATTATAATTACGCGCTTGTTGGTTATTGCATAGACCGTTTTCAGATCTTTGAGATAAGACCAGATAGGCGAAAACATCATGGCAAGCCCAATGGCAACGAAAGGCAAGCCGAAAAGCGGAAAAAGCATCAGCGGATGAAATCCTTCGCTGAAATCAGGTGCTTTAAAGCCGGCGGCGCCGCACATCCAGAAGATTGCAAAGGCGGTCCAGGGGATTGAGAACAGAAATGCCCCGATTGTATCAGTTTTGAATAGTCGAGGAACCGGCATTCCTTTCCATTCTATTTTTTCGCCGGCTTCGAGTTCAGTTTCAAGTTTTCTGTCAAGATCAAAGGGTATAATCTGATAAGTCATCGGTTGAATTTTGTCAGAAAAGCAAGGTTGCTATCTAATGTTGCTTTGCTTGAAGCATTGTGAGCAGATTCAAAATTCAGCAGTTTGATGAAGGCTTTGTTCAGTGGTTCAAACCCGGCTTTGCGGTTGAGCTTGTTTCTTTTAATGGCATCTACGTAGTAATCAGAAAAGCCGACCGGGTTTTGTCTTGCAATTGTTAATAAGGATGTAATTGTCTCTGACAACTGGGCGTCTATCTCAGATTTGAAGCTAAGATATTCAAAGCAGTCCGGGTGTGTGATTCCGATCAGATCGACCAGTTTCTGCAGGTCGCTCGATGCTTGCGAAAACTCGTAATAGTTTTGCAATTTCAGGGCAAAGGGAAGCAGGTTTTTGGTTGCTCGGGCAAATCCGGGCATTTTAGTGATGTTGAAAAAAAGATTTCCGTTGCGGGAAGGTATGCAGACCTGGCGTGCATTATTTGCGATGTCGATGCGCTTGCTTCCTAATCCACGCTTTCTCAGGTAGCCGGCGCTGAGTTTTGGCAGAGACACTTTGTGGCTGACCATCTTGTTTTTGATCGCCCAAAAATCGGGGAAATATTTTTCCCCCAGACCTTCTTTGAGAATTTTGAAAGCAGAAACCACGCAATTATTGAAAAGAACGTGATAAAAATCTTTGCTTCGGTCAACCAGCGAGAGCTGTATGCCTGATCTTAAAACAGTTTCTGCATGGCGGGCATCGATTTTCAGCGGGTACATCTTGATGTCGTTGCCTGCGACGAGAAGGCTATTTTGAAGTCTGTCTTCGAGAGTGCCCACTTCGAAAACCAGTGGCCAGGGGTTTTTTGTGCGTTTCGGAAAAAATGCTTTCGCTAAAGATGATGGGCTTTCGCCTTTTTGTAATCTGTTCGTTGCAGAAATTACCAGCCCTCGGGATGTGTGTTTGCCATCCAGGGTTTGCATGCCAAGGTCGTTTTTGAAAATGAAGGTAAGATAAATATGAGAAGCGACGAATTTGGGAGGAAAATCTTCAGCGCAAAACAAAACCGATTCAACCTGGTCGTATCTGATCTTCGTTCGGCGATACCTGGTGCTGAAATTTTCGCCGTCAAAATTCATGCCCCATCTGACATTATCAAGAACAATCTCTTTGTCATTCGAACTTACAACTTTGACCGGAGTCAGGTTGGGGTCCCAGGTGGGGGCGGCAGAGAGGCTGCTGACAAGAAAAAGGCTTAAAATTAGAAAAATCGTAAAAGACCTGATTGAAGCTCTCACAATTATTACTCCAGATTAAAAGAGATATATTCTATGATACTCAACTTTAACTCTTTCTGGCAAGAATTAGACTGATTTAAGCGATCGTTGGCACAAATGCCGGTAAAAGAAAACCCGGCTACCAGAACTGTAATTGTAGGTCTGGTAACCGGGTTCGATTTGATGCTGATCTTTGTCAGTCTTCTGAGTCGCTCGTATTTTCTTCGACGAGAGTGTAGATAGAAGGTATGACAAACAGAGTCAGAAAGGTCGAGGTGAAAAGACCAAAGATTACCACCGAAGCTAACGGCCGCTGAACTTCTGATCCGATGCCAGAAGCCAACAACAGGGGCAGTAATCCCAGAAGGGTGGTAATGGTGGTCACCAGAACCGGCGCAAGTCGGGTCAGACTTCCTTCAATTACCAGTTTCTCAAGCTTATGTCCGGCTTTTCGCATTTCGTTGAAACATGACAGCATGACCATTCCGTCAAGCATGGCCATGCCGAAAAGGGCGATGAAACCAATAGATGCCGGAACAGAAAGGTATTCACCCATTATTTTCAGACCGAAAATTCCTCCGACAACTGAAAGAGGAACCATCGAGAAAATGATCAATGCGTGCCTGATAGATGCAAAGCTGATCCACAGCATTACGAAAACTACCAGTATAACCATTGGCACTATAATCGACAGCTTAAGCATTGCCCGTTGCTGGTTTTCGAACTGACCTCCGTATTCGACATGGTAGCCTGTGGGCAAAGTAATCTTTTCAGCTATGCGCTTTTGAATGTCTGCAACAACACTGCCAAGATCTCGTCCCCTGATATTGCCTTGTACCGTCCAGCGACGCTGATTGTTTTCGCGGTTGATCTGCAGGGGGCCGGTTACAGATTTTACTTCGGCAATCTGCCCTAGCGGAATCAAAGTATTGTTGGGTGTCGAAACCAGCATGTTGCGAATGGCTTCGGGGTTGTTGCGAAATTCTTCCTGGTAACGCAGATGAATGCCGAATCTTCTCGTGTTGAGAAAGATGTTGTCGATTACTTCCCCACCTATGGCCAGTTCAACCATTTCAAGAATTTGCGCGATACTTATGCCGTATCTCGAGCATTGATCGCGGTTGGCAATGATTTGAATCTGGGGTTGCCCAAAGCTTTGTTCGACAGACAGGTCGACCAACCCGGGAATATTGTCGATGCTGTTTTTGATTTCTTCAGCTTTTTTCTGCAGAACTTCGGTGTTTTCGCCAAAGACTTTAATCGCCAGTTGGGTTTTTACCCCTGAAATGAGCTCGTCGAATGCGTTTTGAATTGGCTGGGTAAAGTTCAATTGAACGCCGGGAAACCCGGACAGCTTATGGTCTAATTCTTCGATCAGCTTTGCTTTGCTGCGATTGCTTTTCCACTGATCTTTTGGCTTGAGTTCAATCTGAATTTCACCATAGTTTACCGGATGTGGGTGAGTTCCTGCCTCGGGTCTGCCGATTCTTGAAACAGTTTCTCTTACTT
Source organism: Candidatus Ozemibacter sp. (assembly GCA_030446435.1). Taxonomy (GTDB): domain Bacteria; phylum Muiribacteriota; class Ozemobacteria; order Ozemobacterales; family Ozemobacteraceae; genus DYKG01. The sequence continues at coordinate 4,054 of JASURT010000116.1, read as the reverse complement.
CAGGAAACTTCACGATCTCTCTTTCCATTCTCATGACCAGGTCGGTGGCTTTTTCAAGCGAAATTGAGGGGGCCATGTTCAGACTGATGAAAATAGAGCCTTCTTCGAGAACCGGTATGAATTCTGTTCCAAGCCCGGCCGCTGTTATAACCGCTGCTATCAGCAAGAGAAATGCTGCCATGATTACTTTCTTTTTGCTTCTTAAAGCTTTTTCGAGAAGTGGCTTGTAAAGTTTTTTCAGGCGGGTAACTATGGCTGTTTCTTCAAGCTTTTCGTGCTTCAGCAGAAACAGGCACAAGGCGGGAACGATGATCAGGGCAACGACGATTGAGCCGGCCATTGCGGCTGAAATAGAAAAGGCCATCGGTGCAAACATCTTGCCCTCGACGCCTTCAAGGGTCAGTAACGGTAAGAATACGGCTATGACTATTATGCCGGAGAAAAGTATCGGGCGTGCGACCTCTGATGCTGCGGCCTTGATAAGGTTCAGCTTGTGGTCGGTTACTCGATGGTCAAGCTTCATCAATATAGATTCAATCATGACGATCGAACCGTCACACAGCATTCCGATGGCGATGGCGATGCCGCCTAACGACATAAGATTCGCCGAGATTCCTGCCCGGTTGATGATTATGGCAGCGATGAGGGCGCAGAGAGGCAAAGAAAGCATAACAATGAATGCGGTTCTGAAGTTGCCCAGAAAAATCAGAAGCACGATTCCTATAAGTATGCCGCCCTGTAAGAGAGCCGATGTAACCGTGCCGGTCGCTTTTTCGACCAGTTCAGCCTGGTCATAATAAGGCACCAGGCTTACCCCTTCGGGCAGCGAAGCTTTTACCTGGGCCATTCTTTCATGAAGTCTGCTAATAACATTCGAGGTGTTTTCGCCGTAAAGCTTCATGACGATGCCAGAAACCACTTCTTCTTCACCGTTTCTGGTCACTGCGCCGCGCCTGACCTCTTCCCCGAACTCAACTCTGGCGATGTCCTTGATCAGCACCGGAATCCCGTTTTCAGTTTTGACGGGTATGTTTTCAATGCTTTCAAGTGAATCGAGCAGGCCAATACCTCTTACAAGATGCTCTTCCGAGCCCATGGTTATAAACTGGCCGCCCGCATTGTGGTTATTGTTGTGAACCGCATCAACAACCTCTGATATCGTCAACTGGTATTTCAACAGCAGCCCAGGGTCGATTTTTATCTGGTATTGCAGCACCTGTCCGCCCATCGACAATACTGCGGTAACGCCTTTTACTGTTTGCAACTGGTATTTAATTACCCAGTCATTGAGTTCTCTAAGCCAGGTCGGTAACGGCTTGCCGCCAGTGTCGACCTTGTCGGCATCTGCGGTGAGGTAATAGATGAATACCTGACCCAGACCTGTTGAAATCGGCCCAAGCTCTGGCGGTGTTTCCATTTTGGGAAGATCGTTCATTGCACCTGCCAGACGCTCAGAAACAAGTTGCCTCGCAAAGAATATGTCGGTGGCATCTGAAAAATAGACGTAAATTACGGCCATACCAAATGCAGAGGTAGATTTGGTAAAGGTTACGCCCGGCAAACCGTTCATGGCTGATTCTATCGGCCAGGCTATCAGGCGTTCTATTTCTTCAGGTGCCATGCCGTGGGCTTCTGCGAAAATTGGCACCATGACCGGAGAAATGTCTGGAAAAGCATCTACCGGCATCTGGCGATAATTGTAGATGCCTGCCACAATGATAATTATGGTAATGAAAAACACCAGCCCTGATTTTTTCAGGGCATATTCAATAATTTTATTCAGCATATAACACCGCCTTAATGGCCGTGTCCGGCATGTGAATCCATGCCGCTGGTAATTTTCACCGATTTAAGAGCGAAAGCGCCATCTGAAACGTATTTTTGTCCGGCTTTAAGCCCTGACTTTATTTCGATGCGCTCGCTGTCTTCTCTGCCGGTCTGAACTTCAACAGCCACAAAACCCTTTGCCTCTGGAACAAAGACAATGCTTTTTCCTTCAATGGTTTGTATTGCATTTCGCATAACGGTTACAGGCAGGTTTTCGGCTGATATCTTTATTTGCCCGGTAACAAAGCTTCCGGGCAGCCATTTGCCGCTATCGTTGCTCAGAGCGACTCTGACCATAACGGTTCTCGTTTTTTCATCGATTACAGGGTTGATTAAAAGAACTCTGCCTGTGGTTGTCAGGCCGTCAGATGACTGAATCGTCACTTCCATTCCTGGTTTTATGAGCGGGAAATCTTTTGCGGGGGCTTGCAGAATTGCCCAGAGATTCGATGTGTCGGCCACGGTAAACAAAACCTTGTTTTTTTCGACCTCTTCGCCAAGGTTGGCGTCTCTAAAGGTTATTGTTCCGCTTCTGGCGGCTTTAATCGAAATTTCTGAGAAAGAGTCGTTTTCGCCAGGATGAGTATGCTGACTCTGGTTTATGCTGCAATCTTTGCATTCAGGGTCAGTGCATTGCTGCTGAATCTTGGCACCATGAGCGCGAATCTGCTGGATTTCTTCGCTTGTCAAGCCAAGAAGCTGTAGTTTTCTTTCAGAAGTTCTCAGCTTAAATTCATTCACTTTTACGACCCTTTCAAATTCAAGCAGCTTTTGGGTCAGTTCAAAGCGAATATTGTCTCTGGCCGCAAAGTAGTCGGCCATAGCTTTTTCATAACTGCTTTGAGTATTGAGAAAATCATTCTCGCTGATGATCTTTTCTTTGAAAAGTTTGCTTTTGCGTTGAAAAGATTTACTGTTGATCAGGTATTCAGCATATGACTTGAGAAGTTGGGCGCCATAATCTGACATGTCACCAAAGCTTTTCTTTTGCAGACTCGGTATGTCAGGCATTTTTTCCAGAAAATCGAGAAGTTTTCGGGTATTGGCAGCGACTGTCTTGAATCTTTTCAGATCGATTACGCAACATCCAACTTCGTTGAAAATTTCATAAAATTCTGATTTTGTCTGACCAAGTTCTGCGCTGTCTATGACTGCCAGAACTTCGCCTTTTCTCACATAATCGCCGATTGAGCAATTGAGTCTGGTGACGATACCGGGCGCTCTTGAGACATGGTGTATCAGAGTGTCAGCGTTAAGTCTTACTTCTCCTGAAATACGGATTTCTTTGTAAAGGCTGCCCGCAGAGGCTTTCTCAATTTTTATGCCGGAAGCTTTAAGCTGCTCCGGGTTTAAAATTAAAAGACCCGGCTCGTGGTCGTGGCCGGCATGTGAGTCATGTTCGGCTTCATCATGATCGCCGTGGTCGTGACCGGCATGTGAATCATGTTCGGCTTCATTTTCATCTCCGTGCTCATGGCCGGCATGTGAATCATGTTTTTCTTCATCGCCATGGTCGTGCCCTGCATGTGGGTCTGCCTGAATTTCGTCTGTATGATCTTGTTCAGAGTGGTTATGACCAGAATGGTCGGTTTGTGCTTTAATGGTGTAGGTCGTGGTCAGCAAAAGGCAAATTACAAGGGCAATGTGCCATTTAAACAATCTATTATCGTTCATTTTCTATCTCCGTCATTTCATGCCCAAAAACGTTGAGCAGTAAAGCCTGTTGATTCGTGATCAGGCACATTTCGGCATACAGGGCAAGCTGCTCGGCTTCAAGCCGGGCTGATACTTTTCTGGCTTCGAGAAGAATTCTGTGGGCATCGAACAGTTCGAAAAGTTCGCGCTCTCCCTGGTCATAGGCTTTTTTCATTTGTGAGAAAGCCAGCTTTGCCCCTGGCAAAAGGGTTGCACTGGCGTTTTCACATTCTTCTGAAATCGACTGAAGCTGTTTCTGCAGTTCGATGAGTCTGGTTGTCAAGTCGAGTTCAGATTGCCTTATGCTGTTTTCTTCCTCTTTCACTCTGGCTTTAGAGGCTGAAATATTGCCCTGGTTTCGATCGAAAATCTGCAATGGTATGCTTATTCCGGCGAAATAGTTGTGCTTGTTGTCTTCCCGCGACTTTTGAATTCCCATGGCAAATTCGAAATTTCCTGTGGCTTGCGCTTTTGCAAGAATGCTTTGTGCTTTTGCCTTTGCAACTTTGTTGTTTGCAATTTTAAGCTCAGG
>JASURT010000115.1 GCA_030446435.1 Candidatus Ozemibacter sp. | reverse complement strand
ACCTCATGAACACCGATTGAATTCATGGCATCGAACATTCCGATTCCTTCGCGCCCTGAATCACCTTCGGGGGCCAGAATCGGAACTCTGTCGGGAATAATTCTAACCCACCAGCCCTTGTCGTTGGCATTTGTACCTGCCGTTCTGAATGAAAGGGTTTCATCCGGGGTCAGGTTCTCGTTGCCCTCACAAAACGGGCATGTTTTCGGGTCGTCGATAGTCTGTTCGACTTTTTTGAAGTCTGAAGGCCTTTTGCCTCGTTCGGGTGAGATGATGACCCACTGTTTCAATACTGGATCTTTTCGCAATTGTGGCACGATTTATACTCCTAAACTGCTAAGAGCCGTTTTTTAAAAGAAATTTGGTGGCACTTTCAGGCGGCATAGGGTTGACATAAAAGCCCGAACCCCATTCAAAACCAGCCACTTTGGTAAGTCGCGGCATAATTTCGATGTGCCAGTGATAATAGTCTGTACAATGTTCTCCGCAGGGTGAGGTGTGGATAACGTAGTTGAACGGAGGATTTCCCAGGGTTTTGACCAGTCTTCGCAGAGTGCCATGCATTATGTCGGCAAGGCCGTCGATTTCACCTGAATCTATGTCTCCGAAGGAATCTTTGTGTTCTTTGGGGGCGATCCAGGTTTCAAAGGGAAATCTGGATGCGAATGGTGAAAAGGCAACGAACTGCTCGTTTTCATGAATGATTCGGTTGCCAGAGCTTAATTCCTGGCGGATGATATCGCAAAAAACGCAGCGCTCTTTGTAATAGTAATAGCGCTTGGCTCCTTCTACTTCTTCCATCGCTCTTTTGGGTATGATAGGGGTCGCGATCAGCTGCGAGTGTGGGTGATCAAGGCTGGCACCGGCCGCAGAGCCATGGTTTTTAAAAATCAGAACGTATCTGAAACGCCTGTCTCGCTTCAAATCGCGATAGCGGTCAGTATAGGTTCTGATTATTCTGGCGATCTGATCACGGGAATAATTTTGAAAACCGTCGTCATGACCGGGTGATTCGATTATTACTTCGTGTGCCCCGATTCCGTTCATCATGTCGTAGACGCCGATCCCTGTGCGGTCAAGGTCGCCTTCTATCTGCAATGCCGGAAATTTGTTCGGAATAACTCTTACCTCCCAGCCTTGCTGGTTAGGAAGTGATTCAGGATTTCTATAAGACATGACCTCGTTTGGGGTCATACTTTCGTTGCCCGGGCAAAACGGGCATTTGTTGCCATGGCGCATTGGATTTTCGACTTTGAAATCGCCTGGCTGTTTTGCTTCTTCGTGAAGGATAATTACCCATCTTTTGGTAACAGGGTCTTTTCGTAATTGAGGCATTAGATGTTTTTCCTTCCACGCATGTTTCTAATTTCAAGTCGGATTATACAATAAAATTTTGGCTCAGGGCAATTTTGCCGGAAAAAAACATCTTAGAGTACATAAACCAATCTGATTGCCTGAAAAATTTTGCACGTTGTCCATCTTTCTCAACTCGGGATATCTTGCGATGCACAGGGTGTTTGTCGACTCGAACTTAATTTTGGAATGCGAAAATCTTGTTGACAACAAACCTGTGCTTGGTTAATCTATTACGAAATGGAAAAGGTGTACTCTTTGGTATACAAAGCCAATTTAATGTAGAGGTAGAGCCGTGGGACGAAAGAGAACTTGCGAACTTCCTTTTTGTAAAGGAGTTGTTGAGGGCACACGAAACAAACGCAGGTGCGATAAGGATAGAAATATCCATCTGCATCAGGTTATTTCTAAAAATGTTCGAAAGATCATGAAGTATATCGAATCTAAAGAAGATTTGACCGCAAATGATGTTAATCGTGATCTCTTTAAAGGTAAGCTCGATAAGAACGAAAAAGGTTCTATGTATCGATTGTTTCAGGCCATGGTTCGCGAGGGTTATCTTCTCGAAAAAGGCAAGCGCGGCGGCTTGAAAGTTTATTCTTTCGCCGGCTCAGATGCCGTTTCTGCTCCTGCAGTTGAAGATAAGACTCCGGTTCGCTCTGAACCAACACAACCAAAGCCAAGACAGCTCAGCCCTGAAGAAATTCTTCTTGGTAAACTGCGCGAATTCGTTCATTCAAAGAGCGGCCAGTGGGGTCACGAAGACTGGCTGTGGCTTATTAATCGCGATGATATTCGTGAGTTTGGCATTTCAGAAGCCGATATCGGTAGAATTCTCGAAGAAGAAAAAACCCGATACTGGGTTCAGCGAAATAACTATTGATTTAAAAATCGCCGGTTGTCTAAAAGGCAGCCGGTGATTTTTTTATCCGCAAAATGTTCAGTTTCAGTGTAAATTCACGCAAATAGACAGAAAAATCAGAGGCAACCCAAAGAAAATGGTTGCCTCTGATTTTTTATTCAGAAAAGTAAGAAGTATCAGTCAGCTCTATTCTTCGTCTTCGTCCTCGAAGTCGTCTTCGTCTTCGAAGTCATCGTAATCTTCGAAGTCGTCGTCTTCATCTTCTTCGTCTTCTTCATCTTCGATAAAGTCGTCTTCGTCGTCAAAATCGTCTTCGTCGTCAAGATCTTCTTCATCTTCTTCTTCATCGTCGAAGTCATCATCGTCGTCGAGATCTTCTTCATCTTCATCGTCAAAGTCGTCTTCGTCGTCGAAATCTTCTTCGTCGTCATCGAAGTCTTCTTCGTCTTCGTCATCTATGTAATCGTCGTCGTCGAAATCGTCGAAATCATCTTCGTCGTCGAGATCGTCTTCGTCTTCCATGTCATCAAGGTTATCCCAGTCGGTCTGGGCTGCGAGAACTCTAATTTCTTCCTTTTCAAACATCATTGGCATGACGATAACCCCTTTCTTATAAAAGCGATTGAGTGATTAATCTATCAAGATTTGAATGCAATATAGGCATACTTTAAAAAACCTGTCAACAAAAAAAGCAAAAAAAGGAAAAACTTTAAGGAGATTTGAAATTGAATATCTGGAATTAAGCCTTGTATATAAGTGTTTGCTCTGGTAGATTGAACAATATTGATTTTTGCTCATAAATTTTATCTGCTGAATTTAATATCAAAGAATGGTCAGGTTTCGTTGGCAATATTTAAGATAAAGGCTTTTTAATGTTTGCTTTTAAACCTGATTGAAGAATTCCGGCAGATTCTTATAACGAGGTACGGCCCAGAAGAACTTCAGGGTACCTAAAATCCTTGACTTAAAACACCGATTGGGATATACTGAGCGTTCCACCTATGCTCTGAGTTGTAAAAAAGGAGTCGAATAAATGTTTCAGAACCTTTCTGAGAAGCTTTCTGCGGTCTTCGACAAACTGCGAAGATCTGGTAAGCTCACGGAAAAAGATATCGATGCCGCCCTTAACGAGGTGAAAATGGCGCTGCTTGAGGCAGACGTCAATTTCAGGGTTGTCAAAAACTTCGTTAAAAAGGTCAAAGAAAAGGCTGTCGGTTCTGAAATTCTGCAAAGCCTTACTCCTACCCAGCAGGTCGTTAAGATCGTTCTGGCAGAGCTTACTGATCTTCTCGGTAAAGAGCGCGAGAAAATCAAGATTTCTTCTAAGAAACCGACCGTCATCATGATGGCGGGGTTGCAGGGTTCTGGTAAAACCACTACCACTGCCAAGCTTGGTTTGTATATGCGAAAGCATGAAAAGAAGAATCCTTTGCTTGTCGCTTGTGACGTTTATCGTCCGGCTGCGATCAAACAGCTTCAGGTTCTGGGCCAACAGCTCAGCATGGAAGTCTTCGCCGGAGAAACCGGAACCAGGCCGGCGGAAATCGCCAGGCAGGCAATTGATTATGCCCGCGATAACGACTTCGATGTGGTGATTCTTGATACCGCTGGTCGTCTGCACATAGATGAGCAGATGATGGGCGAAATCAAAGAACTCAAAGAAGTGGCAGCGCCGCATGAAGTTCTTCTGGTTGTTGACGCCATGACCGGCCAGGATGCCGTTAATATGGCCAAAAGCTTCAATGAAATGCTTGAGCTGTCAGGTCTGGTTCTTACCAAACTCGATGGTGATGCAAGAGGTGGTGCCGCTCTTTCTATAAGAGAAGTAACTGGGAAGCCTGTGAAATTCGTCGGTATTGGCGAAAAGGCTTCTGCGCTTGAACCTTTCTTCCCTGAAAGAATGGCGCAGCGAATCCTTGGAATGGGCGACGTGCTTTCGCTTATCGAAAAAGCGCAGGCCACCATGGATGCCGAAAAAATGAAGGAAATGGAAAAGAGGGTTCTCGAAGCAGAATTCAATTTCAACGATTTCCTTTACCAACTCAATCAGATTAAAAAAATGGGTCCACTCGACCAGCTTCTGGGTATGATTCCCGGCATGTCTGGCATGGGTAACCTTTCTGAATTCTCTTTCGATGACAAGAGATTTAAAAAGTTCGAAGCGATTGTTCTTTCTATGACCAATGCTGAAAGAAATAATCCTGATCTTATAGATGGTTCTCGCCGCAAGAGAATCGCAAAAGGCAGCGGAAACGAAGTTCAGGATGTTAATCAGCTGCTGAAACAGTTCGCTCAGATGCGAAAAATGATGAAACAACTCGGCAGTCTCGGTAAGAAAAAATCGCGAATGTCAAAATTCTTCGGAATGTAAGCGCCGCTATTAGCGGTTTTAGTATCAAAAAAGGAGTTATATCAATGGCCGTTTCAATCAGACTGAAAATGCTTGGAACAAAACATCGCCCCTGTTACAGAATTGTAGCTCTCGACAGCCGCAAGACCCGTGACGGGAAAACCCTCGAAAATCTTGGACAGTATGCTCCCCTTAAGCAGCCTGCTGAACTCGAAATTCGCGAAGAAGAAATTCTTAAACTTCTCTCTGAAGGCGCAGTTCCTTCTGAAACAGTCAAGAATCTTCTCAGACAAAAGGGTATCGTTAAGGTTCCCCAGAAAAACGAAAAAGGCGAAGTTAGATTCGTTTGGACCAAACGTGCTTAATTGCATCTGCACAGGAGTTTAGCCAATGACTACACCTGTTCAGGGCATGCTGGAGAAGCTGGTTAAAGCCCTGGTCGAACATCCTGACGAAGTGGTGGTAACACCCATCGAAGGCGACAGCACAGTTGTCTTTGAAGTTCAGGTAAACCAGGAAGACACCGGCAAGGTTATCGGTAAAAAGGGCAGAACCATAAATGCTCTTCGTACCATTATCCGTTCTTCTGCCAACACTGGTGCCAAGAAAGTAATAATGGAACTTGTTTGAGCCTTAGCTTGAACATTTTTGAAAATGAAAAATCCGGGAGTTTTCAAATTTAAATCTGCATCTGGCGGCGATAACGACGCCTGGATCGCGGTTGGCAAATTATTGAGAACTGTGGGTCTCGATGGTTGGGTGCGAGTCAGTCTCATGACCGACTACCCCGAAAGATTCGAACCCGGAGCGGAGTTTTATTTTCAAATGAAAACGGGTTCTCCCGTGCCATGCCAGATCTCTGACATTCGGGATCATTTTTCAGAAACTCTTCTGGAAGTGAAGTTCGAGGGTTGTGAAGATCGAGACGCTGTTTCTGCTTTTATCGGAGCCTATCTGGTGATTCCGAAAAGCGAAAGAGCTGAAGCTGATGACGAAAGCTTTTATCCTGACGAAATTCAGGGCCTGGATCTTCTGTCACCTGAGGGCGAAAAAGTGGGAAAAGTAGTGCGGCTCGAGGCCGATGTTCCCAGCCCATATCTGGTGATAGATTCGAAGGAATATGGAGAAGTTCTTATTCCGTTCCGCAAGGTCTTTTTTAGCGAAATAAGCAAAAAGAAGGCTTTGTTAAAGCTTAAGCATCAACTTGTCACTCATGTGCCGGCAGAATAAAATGCGGGTAGATATCGTAACGTTACTACCCGGGATCTTTGAAAAAGTATTTGATGAAAGTGTTCTCGGCTCGGCTATCAGAAACGGCCTGATCGAAATTGTTCTGCATAATTTTCGTGAATATGGCGATGGCCGACATAGAACAGTTGACGACACACCTTTTGGGGGTGGCCCGGGTATGGTTCTTAAAACCGGTCCACTTATCAGTTGTCTTAGAGATGTCAGAAAAGCCGCCGCACCCGCGCCGGTCATTGGTCTGACACCCCAGGGAGTCCCTTTCAACCAGAAAGTGGCCCGACAACTGGCACAGTTTGATCGTATAATACTTGTTTGCGGTCGATACGAAGGTTTCGATGAAAGAATAGTTTCTGAATTTGATCTTCAGCTCTCAATTGGTGATTATGTTTTGACTGGCGGCGAGATTGCGGCGATGACCATCGTTGACGCTGTCTCACGTATGATCCCGGGAACAGTAGGCAGACAGGAATCTGTAGAACAGGATTCGTTCTTTGCCGGACTGTTGGATCACCCTCAATATACCCGACCCGCAACCTGGGAAGGAAAGAAGGTGCCCACAGTTCTGCTCGAAGGAAACCACGCGTTTATAGATGACTGGCGGAGAAAATACTCTCTTTTATCTACCGCTGTTAACCGGCCCGATGTTTTCAGAGTCGCTGAATTTACTGAAAAAGACCGCAATCTTTTTCAGCAGTTGCTTAAACAGAACTCTGAAACCAGACCATAGTTTTGTAAATCAATCCGGAAGGAGTTTTATCAATGAATCCTGTTATTGAAAGTATTGAAAGAAATTATCAGAAGAATAAGAACGACATTCCTTCTTTCGTTCCTGGTGATACCATTCGCATGGAAATCAAGGTTCGAGAAGGTGAAAAAGAAAGACTGCAGGCATTTGAAGGCGTTGTTATCGCTCATCGTTATGCTGGTCTGCGCGAAAACTTTACCGTAAGAAAAATCTCTTATGGTGTTGGCGTTGAAAGAACATTCATGCTTCATTCACCCAGCATCGCAACCATCAAGGTTATGAGACGCGGTAAAGTAGCCCGTGGCAAACTCTATTATCTGCGCGGCAGAGTTGGTAAGAAAACTCGCGTTAAAGATAAAATCTTTGCTAAGGACAAAAACTGATCTTGCAAGAATCATCCTCTCCCGACAGAAGTGTCGGGGTGTTTATTCACGATTTATCGATTCGCTATGCTGAGCAGGTGATTCCCTTAGAAGCTCTCGATACCGAAGAAGTTCTTGCCGAAAGAAATCTTCAGCTATCAGGCAGCATCAGCGGAAAACTGGAAAACGGTTCCTCGCTGATAATAGAGCAGGGTTATCGCCCATTCTGGAAACCCAGAAAAGACGTTGATTGCTCGGTGGAAATAAGTCGTGGAAGATTCCGGACTGATCTGAAACTGCACAACGGGGTCAACAGACTGATGGTTAAGGTCGTTGACCCCGATGGAGCGGTTTTAGACAGCAAACAATTTGAGCTGCATTACAAAGGCTCGTTCCGCGAATGGAACGAGACTATTTTTATTGCGTTCTTTCTTGCAATAGTAATCAGAAGCCTGGTTATTCAAGCCTTCTGGATTCCTACCGGCAGCATGGAGCCAACCCTTCTGGGTGAGAAAAGAGAACCGTTCTCGCAGAAGCTCGAACGTAACGGCGACAGAATTCTTGTCAGCCGGTTCGCTTATGTTATCGACCTCTCTCTCGATGGCAGATTGCCATTCGGCCCAAGAATTTGGCTGAAGAAACCTGAGCGTGGCGACATTATAGTTTTTCGTTACCCGGACCCGGTTGTTACCAATCCGCCAAAAGACTATATCAAACGTGTAATCGGAATCGCCGGAGATCATATTTTGATTGAAAATGGTGTTGTTTACGTAAACCAGATAGCGCTTGACGAGCCTTATATCGCCGAGCCGCCCGTTTCAGATTTCGAAACGGTGGTTCCGCCTGAAACAGTTTTTTGTCTGGGTGATAATCGCAATAACAGCGCCGATAGCAGGTATTGGGGACCAATGCCTTTGAAGAACCTCAAAGGACAGGCTATTTTTACCTATTTACCGCTTAACAGAATTCACCCGATTCGCAGTCATTCGCATGCCTATCTGAAAAACCAGTCGTTCTCTCAGGCTGAAGCAGCGGGACTGTAAGAATAAAAATCAGATTTTATGAAAAAAGAACTTCCCGGACATATCAAGAAGGCATTTAAATCAATAGACCGCTTTTTGCCGGTTGTCGATCTTATAGTTGAGCTTGTAGATGCCAGAATGCCACAGGGGTCACGCCTTAGCGGTCTGATAAACCGTCTCGGAAAACGTTCGCTGATCGCTCTTGGCAAGGCTGATCTTGCAGCCCCCCAGGAAACCGAAAAGTGGATATCGAGATTCAAACAGGAAGGTTATGCCTGCCTGTCGCTTGATTCAAGAAGCCGCGCTTCGGTTAAAAAGCTTGCGTCAGTGATTCAGAAAATCGCTTTCGAAAAGATTCCGGGCAAATCAACTCCGACGCGTAAAGTCAGAAGAGTCATGATCATAGGTATTCCGAATGTCGGCAAATCTACCCTGATAAACTCTCTGGCCGGAAGAAAAGCCGCCCGTGCAGCCAACATGCCCGGTGTAACCAGAGATGTTCAATGGATAAAGATTTCAGGGCAACTTGAATTGCTTGACCTACCGGGAATTCTGGATTTTTCACTTTTGCGCCGCGGTAGCATATTGAAGCTGATCAACACTATTCCAGGTCGCGAAGATGATTCTTACGAACAGGCCGGTCTGCTTTGTGATGTTCTTACCCGTACCGGTTGCAGCGAAGCAATTCCTGGTCTCGATCAATCAGACGGAAAATTCGATCAATTCATGCGAGATTACGCAGCTAAAATGAATTTTTTGATAAAGGGCGGCGAACCAGACACTCATCGTGCCGCTGCTGACATGATTAAAAGATTTCAGTCGGGCGGTTTCGGTCGGGTAACGATTGAAAAGGCCGAAATGGATCTATCGGTGCTGTTTCCTGACGAAGAAAATGTTCAAGAGGTGCCATCAGAGAATGAGTGAGCACGAAGAGCGTCTTGAATTAACTGAAGAATTGTCCAGACTTGTCCTTGGCACTTCAGAACAAAACGGCCTGGCTCTGATTCAGGGGCTGCCGCAGATAAATGCCCGCGCCAGAGGTAATTGTCTCGTTCTTGAAGGCTCACCCGAAAAAATTCGTTTGGTGAAACGCTTTTTGGACGTTCTTCAAAATCGTATTCTGCAGGCTGAAGTTCTTGACCCGTTTGAAGTAAAAAGAATTTTTGAACAGTTCACGAATCCCGAATACGAATCACTTCGGCGCGCGAATGGTCACGCGAATTCGTTTGCTGAAATTGTGCAAACCTATTCGGGCAGGTCAATCAGGGCAAAAACTCATGTTCAACAGACCTATGTCGATGCGATCGAACGAAACATCGTCACCATCGCCCGCGGCCCAGCAGGAACAGGAAAAACCTATCTTGCCACCGCCATGGCCATAAAGGCGCTAAAAGAAAAAAGAGTCAGCCGGGTAATTCTTTCACGCCCGGTTGTTGAAGCAGGTGAAAGTCTTGGTTATCTGCCGGGTGACGTAAAAGAGAAAGTCGACCCACACTTCAAACCTTTGTATGATTCGATTCAGGAATTCATCGGCACAGGTAAATTCGAACAGTTTTTGCGCCAGGGAATAATCGAAATTACGCCGCTGGCATATATGCGTGGCCGAACTTTCAATGAATCATTTGTAGTGCTTGATGAAGCCCAGAATACGACCCTGGGTCAGATGCGCATGACTCTTACCCGTCTGGGATACGGATCAAAAATCGTCGTAACCGGCGATCATACCCAGATCGATTTGCCCGATGCCAAAAGCTCATCACTGCTTTATCTTAAAGATATTCTCGACACGGTAAAATCGGTGTCTTTCATTGACTTGTCTGACAAAGACGTGATAAGGCATGAGATAGTGGCCAGAATTATCAACGCATTTGATCTATATCTGGACAGGAAAAATAAAAAGACTTGAGCGAAAAAACCAGCATATTATTATCGAGCTTTTTTGAATGGCTTAAAATTCCGGCCAAAGAACAGAAAAAATTTCTGTTCCGGCTGGTGCTTTTCTTCATTCTGATGGTCATTTTGATGGTCATTAATCCGAGTGGCTTCAGTCCTGATGTCGTCGAAGGAAAGCCGGCCCCCAAAACCATCCGTTGTCCGAGGCTTATAAGTTTTGTTGATGAACGCAAAACCACAGAACTTCGCAACGTCGAGATGGAAAAGGTCATGCCGGTCTATACTCCGATCGAGCATGCAGAAGAACAGCTGTTTGACCGTTTTGACCGTTTTGCCGAAAATCTCAGGCTTTTTTACGCGGAACTGCGTGAACTTCCATCTTCTGACCCTCCAGAGAACCTTATTGCGTCATATTTTTCAGCAGAAAGTCTGCTTGAAGACGACCGACTGATTCAGGTCAAAACCTTGCGCCCACAGCAGGTTGATCGGCTCATTTCGGTATCGAGAAGAATCCTGCAGAATATCAGTCAGAAAGTAATTACTTCCCAGAATATCGAGCTTATCAAGGCAGAAGTAAAGGGAATGGTCGACGCTTACCCTGAAGGTGCGGCTTTCAAACTTTTAATGACAAGCCTTGTCAGAAACTCTCTTCTGGTCAATGCTATCGAAGACGAAAAACTCACCCGGCAACGCAAAGAAGCTGCAGCCAGGTCGATTCAACCGGTAAAAAGAACCTTTCAGAAAGGACAGAAAATCATCGATGAAGGGGTTATTGTGACCTCAGATGATTATTACGTTCTCAAAAGAATTGCCAAGCAACTGCA
>JASURT010000114.1 GCA_030446435.1 Candidatus Ozemibacter sp. | reverse complement strand
AATCAGGCTTCTGCTTCGTCTTCGGTTTTGTATTCTTTGATTACACTGTCGGTAACGTTTGCAGGAACTTCTTCATAGGTGCTGAAATTCATGGTGAAGTCAGCTCTTGACTGAGTCATTGATTTAAGGTCAGTGGCATACTTATACATTTCTGCCAATGGAACCAGAGCTTTTACGATCTGGGTAGCTCCCTGGGGTTCCATGCCGAGAATGCGGCCGCGGCGGGAGTTCAGATCACCGATGATTGCGCCCATGTATTCATCCGGAACTTCTACTGCTACTTCATAGATGGGTTCGAGCAGAACCGGTTTGGCTTCAGCGATACCTTTTTTGAAAGCCAGACTGGCGGCAACTTTGAAGGCCATTTCCGAAGAGTCGACATCGTGGTATGAACCGAAGTCGAGGGTGGCTTTGAAGTCGATGGTTAGGAAACCGGCGAGAACGCCTCTGCGTCTTGCTTCTTGCAGGCCTTTTTCAACCGCAGGAATGAAGTTTTTGGGAACAACGCCGCCAACTATTTCGTCGACAAATTCGAAATCTTTGCCTGGATTAGGCTCAAAACGAATCCAGACATCGCCATACTGACCACGTCCACCGGACTGTTTCTTGTGTTTGCCCTGAACTCTTGATTTTCCCTTGATTGTTTCGCGATAAGGAACTTTGGGCTTCGAAATATCTACTTCAACACCCCATCTTGATTTCAGTTTGCTGATTGTGACATCGATGTGGGTGTCGCCAAGACCTGAAAGAAGGCCCTGACCGAGTTCGGGGTCAAATTTGTATGAAAGAACTCCGTCGTCTGCGCAGAGAGTGTGCAGGCCGGTGCCCATCTTTTCCTGATCCTGTTTGGTTTTTGGGTTCACCGCATAGGTCAGTTTTGGTTCCGGAAGCTTGGGAACATTGATCTGAATTGGGTTGCTCTTTTCGCAAAGTGTGTGTCCATGAGTCGAGCATTTTGGTTTTACCAGAACCACGATGTCGCCGGCCACAACTTTTTCGATGTCAATTTTGTTTTTGCCGCGCAAAGTTGAGAAAGAACTGAATCTTTCGAAGTTATCTGCTGCAGGGTTGAGATATTCAACACCTGAATTGAAAGTTCCGCTTACGGCACGCAGGAAAATCATGTCGCCTGCCTGTTCGTTGATTTTCTTGAAGATGAAACCGGCAACCGGGCCATCTGCTTTGGCTTCAAGCTTAATTTCTTCATCTGTTCCGGGTTTGACCGCGGTGATTTTCTTGGCTTCAACCGGTGATGGGCAGCTTTCAATGATAAAATCAAGAACCTGTTCAGTGCCAAGGTTTCTCAGGGCCATGCCACTTACGAGAGGCTTGATTTCATTGTTGGCAACGCCTTTTTTCAACGCCGATTTGAGTTCTGCCGGAGAGATTTCTTCGCCTTCGAAGAATTTGTTCATGAGTTCTTCGTCGCATTCAACGATAGATTCAATCATCGGCTCTCTGAGACTGTTAACCAGATCCATCTGGTCAGCCGGAATATCCTGAGCCTGGAAAGTTTTGCCCTTGTCATCAGTGTAAGCATATGCTTTTTGATTGACCAGGTCGATGACACCTTTAAGGTTTTCATGGGTTCCCCAGGGAATGATAACAGGGGTAATTTTGCTGTCAAAAGCTTTAAGTTCGTCCAAAACCTTCTGCAGGTTGATGTTTTCTTTGTCGAGTTTACTCAAATAAACGATTCTTGAAACATTGTTGTCTTCAAGAATTTTCCAGTTCTTTTCTGCACCAACTTCGAGACCGGCAGCTGCATTGATGAAAAGAATCGCAACATCAACCGCGCCGATTATTTTGTGAACTTCGCCGAGAAAATCATCGACGCCGGGAGCATCAAGCAGATTGATCTTGTGATCTTTATATTCAAGTGCGGCGAGTGAAGTGCCGACTGTGGCTTTTCTTTTGATTTCTTCGGGGTCGTAGTTCATCACCGATGAGTCATCGTCAACTTTACCTATTCGCGAGTTCGCGCCTGTATGAAAAAGGGCGGCTTCTGCGAAGGAAGTCTTGCCTGAGCCTCCATGGCCAAACAGGCCGATGTTACGGATTTTTTCGGTGGTATAAAGTTTCATATTCGTCTCCTAACAATACATACTGAAAAAAAGGGGTGAATGAGAAATTATCTGATACTTATACAGGAAATTTAAAAATATTGCAATCTATATAAAAGCCGTTGTTTGCAGCGACTTCTTTTTAGTTCGGGGCTTGCAAAATTGATTTTTTGTTGGTACAAAGAGCGCGAGGTGAGTTATATGAGAAATTCAATATTGATTACAGGCAGGGGTTTGTTTCTGCTTTTGCTCATTCAGACAGTATCTATTCTGAATGCGGCTTCATTCGACAATAGTCTCGAAAAAATTTCGCGGTTGCGCCAACAGAAAAAATATTCTGATTTGGTTGTTTTGCTCGACAAAACCAGGGCCTCGGCAGAACTTGAAGATGTTCGCCTGTTTCTCCTGGCCGAATCTTTGAAGTCGGCCAATGATAAAATCAGAGCGAAAAAAGTTTACGAAAACCTGCTTAACAGATTTCCTGAACGCGAAACTTCGTTTCAGGCAAGATTGCCACACTTTCTTTTGGCTCTCGAAAGCGCATCGCCACAAAATCTTGCCCGACTTGAAGGCCTGGCAAGGGCACTTCCGACCTCATGGCAAAGAGGCACGGCTTTTGAAAAACTTTCAGAGCTCGAATTTTTAAAGCCTGGTAAAAAGAGCCGCTTTGTTTATATGGCGATTCAGGCTTTCCATTCGGAAAAGCCTTTTTACAAAAGTATTCCCGCTTCGCACAAATTGATTAAGGTTGCTTTGGAAAAATCAGATGAATTTTATCTCGAAGACGATGAATGGCTACGGATTCTTGTGTTGGCGGGGCAAGAGGGTTTGCTGGGTTCATTTTTCAATCAAAAAAAATATAACCGCAATCTCCTGGGAAAATGGGGCGAAGCCACCCTTGAAATTTTTCGGGCGGTTTATCTTGCTTCAAAGGGTAAAACTGCTGATGCAGACTGGCTTTTGCGCAAAATAATAGAAAAAAAGAATATAAATGGACTGGTAAGGGCCTTTGCTTATCAGGAAAAAGCCTATCTCCATTATCAGGCCAAAAAATATGAAGAGGCTTGCAATGATTATCGAAAAGCTCTCGAAAGCTCAAAGTTTCCGGTAGACAGCAGGGCTTGCCAATATCGGTTGATGCGCTCAGCTTACTTTTCCGGGCGAGATTCTGAGTGCCTTGAACTATTGGGAAGGATGATGAAAACAGGAGAGCCCGAACCTTTGTTGCCCGCCCACATTTACGAAATGGGGCTTGAAAGATTCGATAACGGGCGTGTGCAATCATCTGTGCCGTTGTTTATGTTTCTGGCCAGAAATTTCCCCGGGCATTACAGAGCAGATGACTCTATAGGATATTCTATTCTTGCTCTTGGTAAAAACTCAAACGAGGCAAAGACTCTTTTGCAGCTTTTGGAAAAAAAATACCCGAATTCATTCTTTATTTACTGGGTTGCACCGCATTTGCATAAGACCAGATTGAAGTATGGCAAAGATTCTTCGGGCAATTTGAGTTCGTCGACAAAAAATCGCCTGAAAGCCTGGAGAAAGCTCTGGGATTCACCTTTCGCCAATTTTGCTCGCGAAGAAGCCAGAAAAATGACCGATAAATATCCTCTTAATATGGCTCTGTTTAAGGAAATTGTTAAAATCAGCGAGGAAGCGAAAGATTTCAATCAAATGACTGCTTATGGCGAAAGACTTGCAAGACAATTGCTTGAAGCCGGTAAATCTCTTGCTGATATGCCACTGTGGGCCTGGAAAGCTCATTATCCGCTTGCATTTATGTCGCAGGTCAGAACCCAGGCAAATATAAACAAGATCGATCCTCATTGGGTGCTGGCAATCATGCGTGAAGAAAGTCATTTTAAACCAGACACACTTTCAAGAAGCAATGCCATGGGCTTGATGCAGATTCTGCCTTCAACCGGCAAATGGATTGCGCAAAAGGTCGGGCATCGTAGGTTTAACAAAAACCATCTCTGGAAACCTGAAGTTAACGTTAAGTTTGGTTGTTGGTATCTAAAGTATCTTTCAGACTTGTTTAACGCAGATCTGTTTCTTGCTTCCGCTTCTTACAACGGCGGTCAGGGCAATATTCAACGAAAAGTAGAAAAAGGCCCCTATGCTCACCTTGGTGTGCTGGAGCGCCTTGATAAAGTGCCATTGCCCGAAACGCGAGATTACTACAAAAAAGTCATGGGAAGCTACTGGAATTACGGTAGAATCTACCAGCCCTGAGCTTAGAACCCCAACGCTTTTCAGATAGAAATTAGCCGCCTCATTTTGTGAGGCGGCTATTTTTTTTTCCGGAAAAAAAATTCAATGAAGGCCAGATCAGGGTCTTAGTCTTCTGCTTTTCCCCTTTTCCAGCCATTCATCATCCTGCCAGATTTTAACCAGCGAAAAAATGGTTTTGCTGAATAAAAAGCCTGTGCTTACAGAAAAGCTTAACAGATAAAAAATCTCTTTTGCTGTTTCGCTCATAATTACAAGAGATGAGTATTGTCTGAAAAATAAGTCGAAACTTCGGGGCTTGCACTTTCTTCAAGCTCGCTAAGCCATTTGACGACGCTGTCGGCTCTGAATCTAACCGAACGCCCAATTTTTACGGTCGGGAGCCCCATTTTTCTGAGAGTATATATTGTATTACGTTTGACCTGAAGGAAGTCCATCAGTTCAGGTATGGTCATGAGGCTTTCTTTTTTCATGCAGCTTACCTCCGCTGTTTATGCTCTAGTGTTTGGTATTTTTTTTATCGTCCAAAGTTGCTGAATCCTTGAGCACAAAAAAAATAAAAAAAAATGAAAAAAAAGACTAAAGAGTTTAATAAATTAGTCCGATTAATATGTTGAAGTTCAAGTAAGGTTTTACTTCAAGTTCAAGTAAGCCTTAAGTGAATGGACAACCAAATCCCTAACTCCCTTTCAATGTGTCGCTAACAACGGCACATTTTTTATTTTCCCGCGATATCACTGTCTTTAAATTCATTGATATTGCAGGGGGAAATCAGTTAACATTATCAGCGATTCTGTGGAGGTGTTATGTATCAACAGTTTTCATTCGATTCAGAAACAAGTGACAATATAGAGATACTTAGACTGAAAGGCTATCTTGAAGACAGCGGCGGGTCAGTCCTTAAATCTCATGTTGATGAAGTACTTGCCGGTGGTCGCTCAGATTTTGCTCTTGATTTTACCGGCATTGAATTGATAAGTAGTCCCGGAGTAGCCGCATTGCTTGATTTAAGCACAATGATCGTCGATGATTATGCCGGTCAGGTGGCCTGCTGGGGCCTCGATAAGCATCATTCAACCGTGCTCGAGATGTCAGGCTTTTTCTTTATGGTGAATCAGGTTACGGCTGAGCCTGAAGCATTGAGTTACCTCAAGGGTGAATGATAAGGTCGAAATCTCACAATCATATAGTGCCAGTTAAAGCTGCACTTACAGGAGGATCAGATATGAATCTTTACCATCTGGAAAGATTTTTCAAGACAGCTGCTTTGCTGTCAATAATCTTCGTTAACATTGCTGCTGCTCAAAATCTTGTTCCTGAATTACTTGATCAGGGACTGAAACTATATTCGACCAAAGATTATCGCGGCGCGTCAGCTTATCTTGGTCAGGTTGTCGATATGCAGCCTGACCATGATCAAGCCAGATATTATCTGGTTTTTAGCTTGTCAATGACCGGGCAGTATGAAAAATCACTTTTTCATGCCAAAAAGCTTGCGGCAAAGTTCCCTGGCCAGAAGCAATATACTGACCTGGTTTTACAGCTCGAAAACGCTATAAATGCAGAAAGAAAAAAGAAAGAACAGCAGCGTGCTGCCAAGAGTATTCCCCAGGAGGTAATACTCGGAGGTTATGAGTCTCTTGACACACCAAGAGAAGCCAGAATGTCAACAGCCACAAGAGATATCGCTCCACCAAAAGAGCTTACACCTCTTGAAAAGGCTGTTTTAATGATTGATGAAGAAAAATACGCTTCAGCAAGTGCTTTACTCGATAACATACTTGGCAAAACCCCAAAAAATGCCAGAGCAATGCATTATAAAGGGGTTATAAAGTTCAATTCAGGACAGTTTGAAGATGCCAGAAAGTGGTTCGAAAAATCGGTCGAAATCGATTCAAATAGCTTTCAGACTGTGTTTTTACTCGGAGACTGTTATCGTGCACAGGAAAACTATAACAAGGCAGCCGAACAGTTTAAAAAAGCCATATCTATCAAGAAAGATGTTTTTGCCCAGATTAATCTCGCAGATTGCTATGTAAAAGAAAACAAGCTTAAAGAAGCCGAAAAAATTTACCAAGAAGTTCTCGATAAAGACCCTGATATATCAGAAGCCGCTCTTGGTCTTGCTCAGATAAAGTTGTATGCCGGCTATACCAACGAGGCGGTAAAGATGGTAAACAAGGTGCTTGCCAATGAATCTGGCAATGCTGAAGCTCATTACATCAAAGCACAGATTCTACTTGAAGGACATTTGAACGAAGATGCCGCTGAACAGGCAAAGCTTGCGCTCGAGAATTTTCAGGGTAACCTGAAATACCGTTCGCTTTATGCTCTTGCTTTGATTCGCGCCTATCGAACGGCCCAGGGGCTCGAAGAAGCCGCAGGTATAATCAGGCAATACCCTGACAATACAGATGCGAGGCTTGCAATTGCAGAAGGACTAATCATGAGCGGCGCTTATTCAGACGCCGAAGAACATCTGCAGGCTGTGCAGAAACGTGGCCCCAACGCGGGAGTTCCAAGACTCAGGGCAATGAAAGCCGTTAAAGATGGCAAAATGAAAGAGGCAGGAGAGTATTATCGAACCTACATTCAGCTCTCTGCCGGCCGGCCAAAACCCTATCTTGAGTATGCTGAATTTCTCGAATCAGTAGACAATCTCGAAGATGCCCGGCAGGCATATGAAGAGATCGCTGAGTTATTTAAAGAAACTGCTTATGCCAAAACGGCAAAACAGAAAATCGCAGAGATTGAAGCCAGAACTTCAGGCAGTTCAACTTCTGGCCAGACCCAGGGCGATACCTCGAGCTATCGCAAAGGCAAAGTAAAATTCTAACTCCTTAGCTGAAAGGACAATTTTCAATGTGCGGAATTATAGGTTATATCGGCAACAAACCCGCTAACGAAGTAATTTTTGATGGCTTGACACGTCTCGAATATCGAGGCTATGACTCAGCTGGAATCGCTGTGGTAGACAATCAGAAAATTCATGTTCGCAAAGACATTGGCAAACTGAGAAATATTCGCAAATTGCTCGTCGATGATTTTTCTTCTGATTCATCGATCGGTATCGGGCATACCCGCTGGGCAACTCACGGCAGGCCTTCAGCCTTCAATGCACATCCGCACGGAGATTGTCAGACTTCTTTGATGGTCGCCCACAATGGAATCATTGAGAACTTCATGAAGTTGAAGAAAAGACTCGCTTCTGAAGGGCACGAGTTCAAGTCTGAAACAGATTCAGAAGTTCTCGCACATTTGATTGAATCGCATTATGACGGCAACCTGAAATCGGCGGTAATTGAAGCTTTGAAAGACGTCGAAGGCGCTTATGCAATTGCAGTTTTGCATAAGAATCACCCTGATGAACTCGTGTGTATCAGAAAAGAAAGCCCTTTGATCGTTGGTCTGGGAAACGAAGAAAACTTTATTGCCAGTGATGTTACGGCTATTCTGCAGTATACCAGATCGGTCGTTTATCTCGACAACTTTGAAGGAGCCGTGGTTAAGCGAGATGGGGTCGAATTTTTCACTATTGAAGGAGAAAAAGTAGAAAAAAATGCCGTTCAGGTAGAATGGAACCCTGTAGCGGCAGAAAAAGGCGGTTTTTCTCACTTCATGCTTAAAGAAATTTTTGAACAGCCGCAGGTTATAAGAAATACTATCGGCGGGCGAACTTCTGAAGAAGAAGGCAAAATTTATCTTGAAGAATTGCGTCTGACCGGGCCGGACATCTATAGAACCCAGCGAATTGTCATTGTTGGTTGCGGAACGGCTTTCTATTCTGGCTGTGTTGGTAAATATCTGATAGAAAAACTGGTTCAGATTCCTGTAGAATGTGATCTTGCCAGCGAATTTCGCTATCGTTCACCGCTGGTGGATGCCAACACTCTGGTGATCGCCATTAGCCAGTCGGGCGAAACCGCAGACACTCTTGCCGCAGTAAAAGAAGCCAAAAAAAGGGGCGCAAAGGTTCTGGGTGTAGTTAACGCCAAAGAATCATCGATGACTCGAGAAGTTGACGGACTGGTTTACATACATGCCGGACCAGAAATAGGTGTTGCTTCGACCAAGGCTTATATTGCAATGCTTACTGCTTTGACGCTTCTGGCGCTTATGCTCGGAAAAATCAGATCTGTTCTTGATCCTGAATTCGTTAAAGAAAAAATTAAAGAACTGAAAATTCTGCCGCAGCAGATCGAAAGAGTTCTTGATAAGCATGAAGAGATTAAAGAACTGGCTTCACAGTTTTTGCATGCAAAAAGCTTTCTCTATCTCGGACGGGGATTCAATTATCCGACTGCATTGGAAGGTGCCTTGAAGCTCAAGGAAATAAGCTATATTCATGCCGAAGCTTACGCAGCCGGTGAAATGAAGCATGGGCCCATTGCGCTTATCGACGATGAAATGCCGGTAATGGCTATAGTAACCCAATCTGATGTGTATGATAAGACTCTTTCAAACCTTAAAGAAGTTCAGGCCAGATCGGGGCAGCTTATTGTCGTGGTTACTGAAGGCGACGGCGAAATAGCTCATCTGACAGATTGTAAAATCGAAGTTCCGGCCGTGTCTGAAATTCTTTCTCCTATTATCAATGTAATTCCGTTACAGTTGTTTGCTTATTATGTGGCCGATTTGCGCGGTCTCGATGTCGACCAGCCACGAAATCTTGCCAAATCAGTAACCGTAGAATAAGTAAACGAAACTTGATACGTTTTTTCGCTTCTTTGCTGAAAAGCCGCCTTCACCGGCGGACTTTTCAGGTTAGCTGGTCTTAAAGGGTTTTAATCAAAGTACTATATGGAACAAAAATCGCTGAACAATCTTGAATTTGATAAAATTCTGGCTAAAATCGCAGCTTTTGCCGGTTCGCAAGCCGCTAAAGAGGCAATATTTGAATTTCATCCCATAACTGATGCTGCAAAGATCAACTCTGACCTGGCCGAAATAGATGAATTTCTCGACTATTCTCAGGCCGGAATGAAAATAAATCTCGGCGGAATTCGCGATATCCGTGAAATACTAGATGCCCTGGAAACCGGAAACTGCATTCTTTCATCTGATGATTTTCTTAAAGTTAAAGCTGATATTGAAGTTGCAGTTAATCTTAAGAAGCTTTTCGATTCATCTGATTCATCATGGGTGGTAAAGGGTGGTCAGAAAATTTCTGATAGAGTCAGGCGCATTCCTTCGCTGAAAAATGTCTGGCAAAGAATCGATGATTGTCTCGATGACAGGGGTGTTGTCAAAAATACTGCTTCACCTGCTTTGGCCGCCATACGAAGAGAGTATTCTCAGACGGTAACGAATATTGAAAAGCAGTTGAATGCTTTTATTCATCAGCATTCAGATGATATTCAGGATAAGTTTTTCACCATAAGAAATGATCGTTACGTCGTGCCGATTCAGGCATCTGCACAAAGCAGAATTCAGGGAATAGTTCACGACCAGTCATCTACCGGTCAGACTCTATTTGTTGAGCCTCTGGCTTTTTTACCTGTAAACAACAGACTTGCGCAGCTAAGACTTTCTGAACGAGAAGAAATTAAAAAGATCTTTCAGGGTTTGACGAGCTTGCTTTATCAATCTATGCCGGCAATTCAGGAGACCTTTGCGGTTTTGACCTGGCTCGATGTTTTGCGGGCCAGGGCCGAATTTTCGGTAAAGTTTAATGCCAGTCGCCCTGAAATAGCCTCAAGAAATGAGTTAAAACTGACCGGTGCGCGTCACCCGATGATTCACCCTGATTGTGTTCCTCTTGAAATTTCCATGAACGAAAAACAGAGTTGTGTTGTTATAACCGGTCCGAACGGTGGCGGGAAAACCGTTGCCCTGAAAACAGTCGGAATAAACGCTCTTTTGATGCAGACCGGAAATTTCGTTCTTGCAGATCCTGGTGCTGTATTGCCGGTTTTTGACGAAATTTTTGCGGACATTGGTGAAAATCAGAGCATTGAAGATCACCTGTCAACCTTCACCTCTCATCTGAAGCGTTTAAAAGAGATTCTGGATACCGAAACCGGTCGTTCACTGGTCTTGATCGATGAAATTTGTGTCGGAACCGATCCGGCAGAAGGGGGCGCTCTTGCTTCAGGATTTTTGAAAGAGCTTAACTCAAGAGGCGCTTTTGCAATAGTTACTTCGCATTACGATTCTTTGAAACAGTTCGCTTTTACAACCCCGGGTTTTATAAATGCGGCAATGGAATTTGATTACGAAAACTTCAGGCCTACGTTCAGGTTTCAAATGGGTTTGCCCGGTCGAAGTAACGCTTTGGCAATGGCCCGGGCTTTTTCCTTGCCAGAGAGCGTTTTAAAAGATCTGGTGCACTTACACGAGGGTGAGAAAAAAGAAGAAAAGGCACTTATTGAAGCCATCGAGCGCGAACGCTTTCG
>JASURT010000113.1 GCA_030446435.1 Candidatus Ozemibacter sp. | reverse complement strand
ATGGGTACAGCCAAAAAATGTGGTGCGATTATCATGAGTCGGCATATGCTTGCGGCTGATGTAACTGCCGCAGAAATAATGGGTTTCAACCCTGAAAAGATTGATTATCTCTCGGTTGGCTCACTGATTCACTCGGGTTTTCAAAAACGCGGGCGCACCTTCCCCTGGGAAAACCCGGAAAGATTTACCACTTCTTTTGAATGCCTGCAAAGATTTCAGTATATGAAAAAATAAGCAGTGGCTATTGCTAAAAAAAAGAAAAGACGGGAGTTTCCCGTCTTTCTTTGGTAGAACGCGTTGAAAGTTATGAGTTAACTGTACCTTCTGCGTCGCTGAGTTTACCACTAATTGTGTTGAAGATCGAGCTGATGCTTCCGCCTGATGCGGTAAGAGCTGCGATTGCAACAACAGCGATGAGTCCAATGATGAGAGCGTATTCTACCAGGCCCTGTCCTTCTTCTTCTCTTACAAATCTGCGAATGAGTTCCATAAAAAGTCCTCCTAGTTATATTCCGGCTTTCGCCAATTTATATTATTGCAAAAGCGATGCCAAAATGCAAATTATTCTTAAAAAATGTGAAAAGGCTTTCTATGACCGAAATTGGGCCGGGGTGAAAGGTTTGATAATCATTCTTGTTTTACCAGATGGGGTAAAATATACCTTCTTTTGAGGTAAAATTACCTCGATTATGGTTCGAAGGGTACAGTTGCTCTTTGAATTCCCCATGGGTCTTCGTTATCAGGGAAAGGTTGTCTGAGGCGGTAGTCGTAAGTGTCGCCGGTGATTTCTTTCATCAGCAATACATCTTCAGCCGTGCTGTCTTCGCTGGCGGTACAACCGCTATACTCATTACCTGATTCAAACCCGTAGACATTGTTCGGGCCAAACACCGGCAGAGGGAGAACTCCGACAAGATGTTCGATTGCTTTTTTGCCGTTTCCAAAAACACTTCGATCAGCCAGAATGATGTTTTTGCTGATTGTCGGGTTGCCCTGACTGATTTGTATGGCATACGGACAGTCTATGGTGTTGTACTGGACTATGGGGTTCTGCGAAAGCATCTTGATGGCAGTGCCATTGGGGGCAACGAACAGATTGTTGCTTATTTCGATCTGGCCTGCAGATTCGTTGCTTATAAGACCTGTTTCGGTAAACTCTAATAGATTGCACTGACTGATAGTTAGACCATCGTTGTTGCTTGAATTTATACAGACAGATGGGTGATAAAAGGTGCTTGAGGAAAGATTGAAATTTGTGTTGCCGGTAATTTCGATGCCTGTTGTCACTCTTCGGGTCAAAACTGAAGCAACGGTAAGATCAAGATTGCTTTCGCATTTAATACCGGTTTCGCTGTTCAGAATTTCTATCTTTGAATAAACACCCTTTGAATTTTTAATTTGCAAAGCAGTTGTCGCGTCTGAGATTTTAACGTTAACCAGACTATTGGCTGGATTTTCGGCGTTTTCAAAGACCAGACCGTTCCATGAATTCTTATCAGCGTTGGTAAGGGCCGAAGCAAAAATAATCGGATAATCGCTTGAGGCAGAGGCAACCAGTGCTCCTGAAATTTTTATATCTATGCGATTGGGGTCGCTTCTTCTGAAAGAGTCATAGTCGGCAATCAGTACTTCAACACCGGAATCGATGTTGATGCGGCCTGTTTCAAGAATGTTGATGTCGCCGGCGATCAGATAGGGGCTGTTGCCCCGGGTCCAGGTAACTTCTGTTGCGACGTCGCCGGGTACAAGCATGCTGGCAATATTGTTGAAACCGCTCTCGTTGCCGGCCTGGTCAGTAGAAGTTACCCGATAATAATACTTCTTGCCGGGAACGACTGAAACGTCGGTATACCTTTCCTGACCCTTTGCAATCAAGGTGTTGCTTATTTCCTGGTAAGCCGCATTCTGAGATTCAGCGCGATATACTTTATAGCCCTTCAAATCAAGGTCGCTAACCGGTGCCCAGAAGACGGTTACCATGTTGGGGCTTGAAGTTAAAGCCGCTTCAACATTTGTGGGAGGGCTTGGTGGTGTTCTGTCTTCGAGTGAACTGCTTGTCGTAAAGCTATCCAGAACTGAAGTTTCAGCATCACGGTTTTCTCGAGCTGCTATGATTTTGAAAAAATACTGTTTTTCAGGGCTGAGGCCAGTGATTTTAAGAGAATGAACGGTGGCGTATTCGCGTTCGGGTTCTCTTACTGTTCGGCCAAGAGACTCGGTTTCACCATACTCAATAAGCCCATTGGTGTAATCAGAGGTTTTCCAGGAAATCAGCGCGTGGGTTGCCGACACTTCTTCAACCTCAATCTCAGAGTAATCAAAGCTTTTGGCTTCGATCTGCCAGTCGGTGGCTTCGGTTGTCTGGCCAGAATAGATGTTTGCTTTAAACTGAGTGGTGCGATAACCAAAGGCTTCAACCTGAAAAAGCTGTTCGCCAAAGCCTATTCCTTCAAGGTAAAAATTGCCCTGATTGTCGGTTAAAGACCATCTGGTTCTGTCATAGGCCCAGGTTACCAGGGCGTCTTCAAGAGGCTGATTCGAAAGGTTGAGAATTTTCCCTCTTATCGACCCTTCTCTGGGCGTTACACCCGTTCCTGAGCAGCCGGGAAAAACTGAAATGAAAAGCAGTATCAGGCTGATTAAAGCCAGGGTTTTTATTACCATTGGTTTTTCTTGTTTTTTTTCCGGCTGATTTTTCATCTTTACAACCTTGAATAAGATTCTTTAGCAAATTTTGAAATCTGAGTATTGTTGGGGGCATTTTCAAATGCCTTTTTATAGCAGGCTTTTGCCTCTTTCGGAAATCTTTTTGCTTCGTAAGCCTGGCCCAGATTGAAACAGGCATAAGGATCATTGGGCGAAAGATTTACAACCCGCACTAACGCGTCAATTGCCAGATCGGGTTGATGGTTGTCGAGATAGGCGACACCAAGATTGTAAAGGGCATAGGTGTCTTCCGGGTTTATTTCGACCGCTTTCTGCAAAGAGGCGATTGCTTCTTCAAGCTGTCCTTGTTCGTAAAGTGAAAGCCCAAGATGAGAATGCGAATAAGCATCGTCTGTATCAAGCTCGATGGCATGTGAAAAAGCTTTTATCGCCTGGGGCAGCCGGCCAGAGTTCTTGTAAAGCACGCCCAGACTATACTGTGAGAAAGCATCGTCAGGGTTAAGTTCAATGGCACGTTTAAAAGAGTTTTCGGCTTTTTCGCTGTCGCCCATGGCACGGTAGATTGTGCCGAGCAAATAGTGCGAAAAGAATTTGTTTTCATCGAGTCTGATTGCCATCATTACGCAATTCAGCGCGTTCTCGAGCTGATTCAGGCTTTTATAAACCGCGCCCAGAATGGTTAATACTGCCGGGTTATCTTCTTGATATTTTAACAATTCTTCAAATGTTTCGCGTGCTTCATCCATCATGCCGTTGTTTTTGTAAATCAGGCCGAGAAGGTATCTGCTTTCGGTGTCGTTTGGATTCAGGCGAATCGTTCGTTTGATTGCTGATACGGCTTCTTCAAGTCTTCCCTGGTTAAGATAGGCTTTGCCAAGATGGAAAAAAGCTTCCTGAAAGTCGGGGTCGAGTTCGATGGTTTTGTGCCATGATTCAATCGCCTGATCCGAGCGACCGACGCTTTTGTAAGCAATGCCAAGCTGCAAATGTGCGTGAGAAAACTCGGGATCAAGGGCTACTGCTTTTTCCCATTCTCTTATGGCTTCATCGAGCATGCCTTTTTCACGGTAGGCCAGTCCGAGACGATAGTGGGCCCCGGCATTTTCAGGATTGATGGTTACAGAACGCTTCCAGCGGGTCAGGTTCTGGTCGTCTATGCCTTTAAGGCGATAGATAACTTCGAGATTATAGTTGGCGAAAGTATCATATGGATTCAAGGCGATGACTTTGCGATATTCGATGATCGCTTCATCATACATTTCTTTGTTTTTATAAGCAGAAGCCAGCTTGTAGTGCGCGTCAGGGTTGTTTGGATTCTTGCTGATCTCTGCTTTGTAGCGTTCAATCATCATATCCATTTCTGACTTGCTTTTTACTATCTGAGCTGGTTTTGCGCCTTTGTCCGTTCCATGCTTTTTCCGCAGTTCTCCGGCCTTTCGCCAATGGTAAACGGCCTGGTCGCACTGACCTTTTACATCGTAAATTTCGCCCAATACATCGTGGGCGCGATTGAGTTTCGGGTCAAGAAACAGGGCTCGCTTAAGCTCGCCCGTAGCATCGTCAAGCATTCCGCGATCTTTATAGGCCAGAGCAAGATTGAAATGCAGTTCAGCATCATTTGGATTGAAATTATTTTCAAGTTTGAATTGCTCGATGGCTTTTTGAATTTCGCCCTTTTTGCGCAGAACCTGACCAACGAAAAATCTTAATCTCGGATATTTTGGGTCGAGTTTCAGAGCTTTTTTGAATTCAGCAAGCGCTGCATCATCCATGTTCTTTTTCAGCAAAGCCTGACCAAGAAAAACATGGGCTTCAATAAGCATCGGGTTGATCGAGATGACACGTTTGAAAGCTTCTATGGCTTCGTTATAATCTCCGCTGAAAAAGCTCGCAATACCAACATTCAGAAAAGCGAACGCATTGTCGGGGTTGATTCTGATTGAATCCTGAAGATAGCGATGGGCTTCTTCATAATTTTCAAGTTGAATGAAACTTCTGCCAAGCTGACAAAGCGCATAAGCATCCTGAGGATTGAGTAAAACCGATTTTTTGAATTCAACAATGGCCTTGCGCGGCTTGCCGATCTCAAGATAAACCGCTCCAAGAGAAAAATGAGCGTAGGCGTAGTCACGGTTAAGGTCTATAGCGTTTTTGAATCTTACGATCGATTCATCATAAAGTCGCTTCAGTTTATAAATCAAACCAAGCTGCAGATGGGCGAAGGCATAGTCTGCCTTCAGAGAAATTGCTTTTTTGAATCGTATGATTGCTTCGTCATACATGCCTTTAAGCTTGTAAATAACGCCCAGGTTGGCATAAGGGTAAGCATAGCTGTTGTTGAACATTATCGCTTTTTTGAATTCTGTTATGGCTTCGTTCAACATTCCCTTGTTTCGGTAGGCAAGGCCGATAAAGTTGTGCGCGTAAGCGTCTTTGGGATTTATGGTTATGGCGTCTTTAAAGACATTTATGGCGCGATCGGTTTCGCCAGACATTTCTAACGCTCTGGCAAGCTGATAATATGCAAAAAAGTCGCGCGGATTTGCAGCAATTCTTTTTCTGCAATCTTTGATTATCTGTTCGTATTTTTTCTCTACCATGCCTGCCTCCTGGGTTCAGGGAATCCATTCAAGGGTTTTGAATAGCTCTATTTTCTGGTTTGTGGCGTATCTAATGAGGTCTTCTTTCATTGCCGGATAAATCGTATGAGTTTCGATTTCATCGGCATCAAAGAAATCATAACCTTCAACTCTTTCGTCAATGCCGGTCTGAAGATCTGAAAAGTCCGGATTGATTCCTTCAAAGACCATGAATTGAATATGTCTCAGCGAAGTGGGATCGATGCTTTCTCTGATGAAAACGAGGTTCAGTTCATCAACTTTTATCTGCAATTCTTCGAATAATTCTCTTTTGCCGGCATCTTTGGCCGATTCGAGTGGATCTTGCCCACCGCCCGGTAATAGCCAGTAGACCCGACCGTCTTTTCTGTGTCTGACAAAACAGATTTTGCCATCCTGCCTTTTAAGCAGAACGGTTACTCTGATCCGTATTTCCGGAGATTTTTCTATGCTTGAAACCTGTTTCACACCTATTAACATCGGCAGGTATGAAAGATAAAATGAATGATTTTATTTGTTGAAGGTTTCGTGGCAGGAAATTTTGATCGAGCTGAGAGAAAAAAGTTCTTCGGCCCGATTTGAGTCTGACTGGGCGATGAAAATAGCTCGTTTGGGTGCGCCACTGTTAATCTGTTTTATTTTCTCGAGCTCGTATGGCAGACCACTCTGGTTCAGAAGATTCAGAGCTCTTAGCAGATCAGAAGGGGTGGCGAAATGATAAATTCGGAAAGTTTTTTTTCGGGAAGTTTTTTGATAAACGAATTCATTCTCGATAAAAAGCTTTTTCAGCCCGGCTTCGGTTTCCCAGTGTATTGACTCGTTTGCGCTTGTCAGATAATATCCATCTGGGTTAAGAGCCTGAAGAAATTTTTCGGTTATTCTGCGTTTGTGTGACTCATCGAAATAAATCATGACATTTCGACAGAAAATCAGATCGAATTTTCTTGCCGGCCATCTTTCGAGAAGATTCAGAACCTCGAATTCAACCAGAGGGTAAAGTTCAGGTTTTATCTTGTAACAGTCATTGCCATAACGGTCGAAGTATTTGTCGAGAATCTTTATATCTGTGTTGCGCAATTCGTGTCTGCTGTATTTGCCGCTTCTGGCACGTTCTATGGCATCTGAAGAGATGTCGCTGCCGACAAAGCTGAGGTTCCAGTCTTCGGGGTCAGGTAAACACTCAAGAACGGTTATCAGAATAGAATAAAGCTCGGCCCCTATTGAACAACCTGCTGACCAGATTTTAATGCGATTGTCTCCACTTGCTTTTGCCCTGGCGATAAGTTTAGGCAAAATATGTTTCGACAAAATCTTATGGTGGCTCGGATGCCTGAAAAACCAGGTTTCGTTAGTGGTTAGAGCATTTAGAATTTGCATTCTCAGCTGAATATCATGCTTGCAGCGCAGAATAACGTCAGTCAGGCGTCGGCAATCGAACTCTTTCATTACCGGCATTATACGGTTTTCAAGCTGCTGAAACTTTTCAGGGAGGTATTTTAGCCCATACTCCTGATTCAGGTAAGCGCTGAATTCTTCAAGCTCTTTCGTGCTGAAGCGGGTTTGCATACAAATTCTTTCTGGTTAAATGTATTTGGTGCTTTTGGGAAAAACTCGACCTGAAATAATCTGCCAGGTTGGTCGCATGTGCCCTTTTATTTCTGACTCGCATTTGCGGCACACCAATCTTTCAGTATTTTGAAAGCGAAGATATTTTTCTGTTTCCGGCTCAAAATTTATGATTTTGAGACACAAGGGGCATCTGTCTTCCATGAATTCTCCAATGAAAGAATACTAACATATTGCCCGCGACGGTTTCAAGATCAGCAGGTGGAAAACTGCATTTGCAGAATCAGAAGTTGTCGAATTCTTCTTCGGTAACCACCGTGTCTCGCCAGGTCAAAACGAGATAAGAAGCAATTTCGTATTTACTGTTCTCAAGACCCATTCTCGGCAGCGTTTCGTCATAAAGCTTCTTGCGGGTCGGGGGCTCGTAATAGCCGCCTTCAAGACGTTGTACTTTGTCGTTGGTGCGCAAATTTATTTCTGAGCCATAGACCCGGTGAACCATATGCAGCATTTCAGAATGCTTCAGGCCGACCTTGCTGCTTACACATTTAGATGAACGCCCGATTTCGTTATATATTTTTATGTAGTCAGGTCCTGCGTAAAAAAGGTTATTGCGTGCCGCACATGAAATGAACATCGCGTTGGTGGTCATTTCAGGGTAGTAAAGAAAATCGCCGGGGCTGTCTTCGATGACGCCGGGGTTGAAGTTTTCTGCCATTCCGCCCGCAGGTACCTTCATTTTTGCTCTAAGGTCTTTTAACAAGCCATAAACACCGTAATCAGAACTTTGTGATGGCGTGTCAAGCTCTCCGTCTTCATTGGCGTCGTATTTTTCTGCATAAGTTTTCCAGATTTTTCGACAGACAAGGTCGTAATCGTTAAATGAAAACTCACCATCTTTGTCGGTATAAAGAGTTTTTAATTCATCTTTGAGCGCATCTTCAGAGCTACCATCGATTTTGTAGTCGGTGAAAAACTGGTCGATTGCCGTTGTGAACTCTTCTTCTGTTGCTGCTTTCGCTTCAATTTTTCCTGATTTGTTATGCTTCAGCGTGTTTTCTTCGGCATTGTCTTCTTCGGCAATATAGCTGGCAAGCTTGTATTTCATGAACGGGTAAAGTTCATTTTCGAAGCAGTCTATGGGGCTGCGGTAATCATAAACAATGCGCTCGCCTGCAACTACAGTCGCTGCCACATGATTTTTAAAGCCGGTTGTTCCCATGTCGTCTATAAATCTTTGTTTGACGCTGTCTCGATAATCGCTGCTTTCTAAAGCATTGCTGCTTCCGTCGTAGTCCTGGGGCATTCCGTATAGTTCATCGGTCAGGTTCGGGTCACCGCCCTGATTGAAATCGCCGGCTACAAAAACGTTTTTTGGGGTGACTATGTAAAGATCTTTGGGCGGGTTGCCTTTTATCACCACATGGTCTTCGGCGTAGATCATGCCGTTGAAGTTTGCCGGAAGATTGACGTTGCCCGGGCGAATATTGTCGCCAAAATCGAGTAGAATCGATTTTAGTTTGTCATTGCCGGTTCCGGTCCAGCCGTTGGGAACCCGGTAGTCGCGAGAATAGTCGCTGCTCGAATAACCTGAGCCGAAATACAGGCCCTTGCCTGGCTTTTTCGCCTCTGATTTGTAAAATTCAAATGGAACGTAGTCGAGTTTGATTGAGATACCCGAATCTTTATCTTTGATCCAGTTGCTGAGCTTTTTTTGAAGTTCTTCGGGAAATTTTGGTGCTTCGTCACCCATTTCTTCGGGGTATTCGCCGTATTTTTCGGCCTGGGGGCTTGAATAGGTGCCATCGGTCGGAAAAACCGCGTTTTTGGGAAGAACCATCGATGGCCCGGGTAAACCAGGTTTATCTCTGAATTTTGTCTTGATGGGACTGAAAAAGAAAATGCCACCTGCTCCGCTTATGATTGCATTCATATCCGAAAGTTCCTGGTTGGTGCCGGGGCTGACGTAACTGTGACCGGAGGTTAAAATTCGGCTGATTTCTACGCCTTCATGACCGTAAAGATGACCCGTCGAGAAAACATTCGTGTTGGTTTTGTTTGGTTCGCCAAAAACCAGAGAAAGAAACCCGCCATCGTACATTAGAAATTCGCGGGCCGGGTAGCGGCGATTAACCACCACCATAACCTTTTTGAAGGTATCTTCGTATTTTCCAATCGATTCGATGAGAAGATATGAATGAGATTCGTCTATATTTAAAGTTTCATCATTGTCTTTGAAGGGAATGTTGCCAACTCTGACCTTGAATTCGCCATCGCCCAGGGTTCCTGAGTAAGTGCCTTTATCACTGCTGTTTATGGTAAATCCGTGGTCTGAATTTTCTTCAAGTAGCTGTTCGTTTTTAATCTTGTCTTTCCATTCGAGAGCTTTTGAAACTTCATGAGTGCGAAAGGCATAGTTATAGGAAAGCTCGGCAAGAGCAAATTCGATTCCGGCTTCAGCTATGGCAAGGGCCTTGGCTTTTCGACTCGATTGAATCGTCGTTTGAATTCTATAGCTTGTAAAAGTGTGCAGACCAAAAATAACGAACATGAGAACTATTCCCATGCCTATGGCAGTTATAATTGCAGAACCTCTTTTTTTGCCGTTGCAACAATGTCTCATTGCGGCATGGCACCTCTTTCTTTTACCGAGATTATGGTCTCATTGGTATATTTCTCGTCAGAAGAACCTTCTTTATCGTTTCGTGTCATTTTTAGTTTAATGTATACATTGCCATATCTGGAAGAGTCCGAGTCTTTGACCCGATAAAAAAGGCATTCTTCTATGCCCGAAAGCATTTCGGTAATCACGATTTCTGAATCGATCGGTTTTCTCTTATTATCGAATGGAAGCATTTCGCGATAGAGAATAAAAGGAGAACCCGGGTCTGAATCATCTTCTCTGACCAGAAAATACTTTATTCTATTCTGCGTGTAGTTGTAAGTGCCCGCAGGCAGATCGATCGGGTCTTTGGTGAAGTCATAAATGACCTTCATGAACAATAGATAGTTTCTTGGGTCATCGGTTTTATAGGTGGCCAGTTCAGCTTTTGTCAATATTGGCGGGTAAGCATCGACGAAATTAGACTCTCTTATATCTTCAGTTATCTTTTGCAGAATAAGGTCAAAATCATCGTTGATCTGCTGATTGGCCATGATCTCTTTCGCGCTCTGCTGGCTTTGTGAGAAGGTCTGGTAAAGCGCGGTCATCAGAAGGGTCAGAATTATCAGCCCAACCATCAATTCAATTAGCGTGAAACCTTTTCTCATATTATTCCCGTTTTGATAAAGCGGTATTGACCGTCAAAATGTGTTCTTTCTGATCTTTGCCGATGTATTTTACCGTAAACTTAAACAGCTGAATGATCGGACGGTCTTGAGATGTAGGGTCTTTGCTGTTGAATACGGGGTCTATGGCTACATCTTCAATCAGATAATCAATGCCATTCAGGCTGTGTTTTTTCAGCTCATCTTCGTTTTTGATCTTCCATTCAAATGTTTTTTTCTGCTTTGCCGTATCAGAGCTGTACTGATCAGCTTCAAGAAGGTCGAATTTGTATGATCGCGCCGTTTCCTGAATCTTTTGCGCTACGAAAGAGGCCTGGGCGTGGTCTCTGGTGGAGGTTACCGCTTTCGTCTTTGAAGTAATGACATTGAATGATGGTATGACTATCAGCGCCAGAAGTATAACGCCGATCATTATTTCAACCATTGACATTCCGTATTTGAACTTCATTTTATTCCTGATAAATCATGAATTCTCGTCGCTTTTTTAAAAAATCGGCCAGGTCTGGTTGCAGCCCGGAATAAATTTCCATTAAAGGTACATTGTTCAGTATCGATTTTCTGACTTTGGCGTTGCCCAG
>JASURT010000112.1 GCA_030446435.1 Candidatus Ozemibacter sp. | reverse complement strand
TTTTCGCTCGCCAAGTTTTAAAAATTCGCCTTTGGTTTCTCTGATGGGAATTATAAAATTTTCAATAATCTCGCCTTTTTCCATGACGCTGCGCCCTGGGCCGGTGAAAAAGCTGTCTATGGCGATTTCTCTGGTGCCGTTGGGGCCGTGAAGCTGTATCTGGGCTTCAAGAGAATAAAGCGCCGGAATTGTGTCGCCGGCCGGCGAAGCATTGGCGGTGTTGCCACCAAGAGTGGCGGAATTTCTAATTTGAAGGGCGCCAACCGTTCTGGCTGCTTTTGCTAGAGTCGGAAAATATTTTCTGATCAGAGGACTTTCTGTGATCTCTGTCATGGTGCAACCGCTGCCGATTTTGAGCTTTCCGTTTTCTTCGACAATTTTGTTCAGTGGCAGAGATGTAAGATCGACATAGACTTGCAGATCAGGAAAAAGTCCATTTCTGACTTTAACGATTAAATCTGTTCCGCCTGCGAGCGCCATGCTGTTTGGTTCGTCTGCCAGCATCCGGCAGGCTTGCGATAGACTGGTTGGTTTTAAAAATCTGACATGACTCATTTCCTGGCTTTACTCCTGTCTTCAGATGCTTTTTTTACTGCTGCTTCAATTTTCATGTAACCGGTGCAGCGACAAATGTTGCCGGAAAGGGCCTGCTTGATCGCATGTGCGTCAGGCTTTTCGACGTTTTTGAGAAGATGATAACTCGACAAAACCATGCCGGGTATGCAGAATCCGCATTGAACCGCACCTTCAGAGACGAAGGCTTCCTGAACGATTTGCATGAGCTCATCTTTTTCGAGGCCTTCAAGAGTTTGAATTTCGTCGCCTGGGTTCAGTGACGCTGCAAGCTTTAAGCAGCTGTTAATTGGCTGCCCGTTCAGAATAACGGTACAGGCACCGCATTCGCCTTTTCCGCAACCTTCCTTGGCTGCAGTAAGCCGAAAATTTCTTCTCAGCATTTCGAGAACGGTCAATTCAGGCAAAACTTCTGTTTCAACCTGCTGATTGTTAAGCGTGAAGCGTATTTTCACGAGATTTTCCTGGTTCATTTCTGGCTCCCGTTTATTTTAATTACTCATTAAGGCTGTAACTGACAAATTCTTTCTCTTCTTTTTCGGCCTGCGCCAGAGCCTCGCGGCTCATTTCCAGCAGCCCGTGACCATGAGTTGCGTTGGTCGGGTAAGAGGCTGAACCGATAAAGAGAATATTTTTGCCTTTACTATTAATTTCTGCTTTTTCAAGCTGTCTTGCAAACGATTTTTGCACGCGCTGGGCGACAATTTCTGCTACCTCTGCGCTGGTTTCGGTAAGAATCGCGATAAATTCACAATCCTGCTGACCACAAAACATCAGGTCGAGACGGCGTAATGACTGCTTCAGGGCGACTGCGGCAGCTTTTTGCAGACTCTGTCTTTGTTCTTCACTGCTTTCTTCACAGAAACTAATTTTAACCGAAAACAGGGTCAACTCTTGCTGATATCGTTCTGAACGTTCTATTTCGGTTTCGAAAGAATCGTTGAAACAATCGAATTTTAAAAGCCCGGTCGATTTGTCTTTGTATCTCAGGTCGCCTGAGGCAGAAACCGCAGCCACCATCGCAGCAACTGTTTCAAGGTATAGAGTGGTGCTTGAAAACGGTAGCGCCGGTGCTTTGTGCTTTTCTTTAGAGGTAAACAGTAACAGACCGAAGCTTTGCGATTTGAGTCGCAATGGGAAAAGGGTGAATTCAAGGCGGGTGATTGCTGATTTGAAGTTGATTGGACCTGCTTTGTGACTGGGTTTCCCGACTTCTTCTTCGCCGAGGTTGCCGGGAAATTTTATCAGCAGCTTTTCATCTCGCATCTGAAAGCGGGCTCCAGATATGGCAGGCGGCATTTCGCCACGACTGTCTATCAATTTGTAATGACTGTTTTCAGGAAGCAAAATCATCACTGCATCACAATCGGCAAGAACTTTAAGTTTGGCCAGAATCTTGCCGTAGAGCTGTTCGTTAATCTCTTCGCTTTCAAGAACTATGCTTCTTAGCGGGTAGAGGCTTTTTCCGCTTTTTCCCGCTTTTTTGCCGGGCTTTGTCACTGTTTTTGCAAAAACCAGGCTTTTGAAAATCAAAATACTGTTTATAATCACAAGAATCAGCAGAAGGTTCGGAAACCTGAGACTTACATCCCATACCGGCTTCTTATTCCATAGGCTGATCAATAGCACGCACAGAATAAAAAGATTCCCGAATAAATAGGCATTTAAATTCGTTCGATTTCTTGTCTTCAATTATTTACCCCAATCCAGAGTCTGATTGTCGTGCAATAGTCTCCAGTTCAAGTTTTGTTCTTGACTAAGATTTGTCGGCTGTCTTATGCTTCGACATACCATTATACACAGGCTACAATAGTGGTGCAATTTTTGTAAGCGTAAATTCTAAAGAAAAACTCAAGAAACATGGAAACATCGAATAATCACAGGCAAAGCCCGGTAGAAAAACTTTTATCTCCATTCAATCTCGAAAAAAAGCCAGTTCTCAAAGGCCTTTCAGGTGCCCTTGGGTCTATGGTTCTCGCTTCAATAGCGAACAGGGCTCAGATAAGTCTTTTGATTACTTCGACCGTAGCCCGGGCTCGTGAACTCGATGATTCAGTTTCTCTCTGGCTTGGTTCGCAAAATTCAAGGGTCATGTGTTTTTTGCCTGAGCGGGAATCGGTATACGATCATACCGCCGCTGACCCCGATATTTTGAATGAAAGAATAGCGGCCATGTCAGCCGGTTTACGTGGTGGCGGGCTGATTATTTTGCCTGTGTGCTCATTGCTTGAACGCCAGTATGAACCTGAAAAATGGTTGAAAAGCTGTTTCACGGTAAAGTCAGGCGAGGCAGTCAGCCGCGAAGAGGTTATCGAACTTCTGGTTCAAGCCGGCTACAGGCGAACAAACCTTGTCGAAGATCCGGGAACCTTCGCGGTTAGAGGCGCATTGATAGATATTTTTCCCCCTGATCGTGAAAACCCTGTCAGGCTGGACTTTTTTGGCGATGAACTCGAGACCATAAAAGATTTTGCGGTTGCCACCCAGAGATCTTTCAACAAACGTGACCGGATTCTCGTGGTGCCCGCCACCGAATATCTTTCTGATGAAGAAGAGCGCGAAAAAATCATCGAAAGAGCTTCTGAGCTTATCGACAGGCTCGATGACCGAAAAGCTGCGCTGCTGGAACGCAAGCTCGAACATGTGCTGGCCCATGCAGATGCTCGTGATTTTAAAGAGCTTAAGCCTCTGATAGAACCAGGTAAAGCGAGTGTGCTGAAGTTTTGGCCGACGGCACAGATTATCATCGAGGATTTTGAAACTACCCTGGCAATTATCGACGAGAGCTTCGAAGAAAAGCAGCAAAAATATGCCCAGGTTCAAGATCTTACTCCTTTGCCCGCGCCCGACAGCTACTACCATTCTCCGGCATCGGTTAAAAGACTTTTAACCGGGTTGGATTGCTATGACTTCAGTCGGTTTGGGCAACCCGAGAATGAAATTTTTGCTCAGATTGAAGTACATCCGCCGCCAACAGACCCTTCAAGAGAGACATTGATCAGAGAGTTGCGTCAGCTTCTCGCAGATAAATGGGCCATCGCCATAGTGATGAATGATGAAACAAGGCTGCATAACCTCAGAGGTATGCTGGGTGAGCGCAAGATAAGCATTCATTCAGCGATCAGGCCCTTTGCATTCAAATATGGTTCGGTGATTTTCGTTCAGGGTCTTGCCAGAAAAGGTTTTAAAGATTATCGAAGCCAGGTCGCCGTTTTTACTGAAGAAGATATTTTTCTCGGCCCGGCAAGAGAGTCTGCAAGAAGAAAACATGCAACTCAACAGAATATTCTTGCTGTTTCGCAGATGGTTCCGGGTGACATAGTCGTGCATGCAGACCATGGTGTTGCAGAGTTTCGCGGAATTCACACCATGACGGCTGCCGGTAATACACGTGAATATATGCTGCTGCAATATGCCGGCTCTGACAAACTTTACGTGCCGACAGACCAGGTTCATAAGGTTTCAAAGTATATCGGCATGGAAGGCTTTGTGCCACGAATTCACAGCCTTAATTCAAAAGTATGGCAGGGGCAGAAAAGCCGGGTCAGCAAAAATGTCGAAAGCATAGCGCGCGAATTGCTCGAACTCTATGCTAAACGCCAGGCCAGTGAAGGCTTTGCGTTTGCCCGTGATTGCGATTTGCAGAAGCAGATGGAAGATCAGTTCAGATTTGTCGAAACTCCTGATCAGATGAAAGCCATAATCGCCACAAAGGAAGACATGGAAAATTCGTTGCCGATGGATCGACTTGTCTGCGGTGACGTGGGTTACGGAAAAACCGAAGTGGCTATGCGTGCAGCGTTCAAGGCGGTTTGCTCAGGAAAGCAGGTGGCAGTTCTTGCGCCCACGACTTTGTTGGCATTTCAGCATTATCAGACTTTCGCACAAAGATTTGCCGGATTTCCGGTAACCATAGATATGGTCAGTCGACTTAGAAAGCCTTCTGAACAAAAAGAGACCATGAAAAAGCTAAGCGCCGGTACTTTGGATGTTCTTATCGGAACTCATCGCCTTCTTTCAAAAGATTTTTCGTTTCCCCGGCTTGGCTTGCTGATTGTTGACGAAGAACAGAGATTCGGGGTTAAACACAAAGAACGTCTAAAGCAGCTTAAAACTCATATTGATGTGCTTACCCTTACTGCGACGCCGATTCCGAGAACCATGCAGATGGCCATGTCCGGAATCAGGCAAATCAGCGTCATCGACACACCACCAACCGACCGCCGCCCGGTTCAAACCTATGTTGCTCCGTTTGACGCAGGCTGGATCAAACGGGCCATAATCGAGGAGCTTAAGCGTGGCGGCCAGATTTATTATGTTTTCAATCGGGTTGAGCAGATTGAAAAGAAAGCGGCTTTTCTGCAGGAACTGGTGCCGGAAGCCAGAATTGTCATAGCTCACGGTCAAATGCCCGAACAGAAAGTCGAAAAAACAATGTTGAGCTTTATCAACGGAGAATTCGATCTGTTATTGGCGACGACCATCATCGAATCAGGTCTTGATATACCGAATGTAAATACGCTTATCGTCGACGAGGCCGAAAGACTGGGCTTGTCTCAGATGTATCAGTTGCGCGGAAGAGTGGGGCGTTCGAGCCGTCAGGCCTGGGCATATTTCTTTTATTCAAAGAATAAAAGACTCACTAAAGAAGCAACTGAACGGCTTGAAACCATCGAAGAGCATACGGCTCTGGGTTCGGGCTTCAAAATCGCCTTAAGAGACCTGCAAATTCGTGGTGCGGGCAATATTCTCGGCGAAACCCAAAGCGGACATATTGCCAGCATCGGTTTCTCACTCTACATGGAACTTCTCGAAGAAGCTGTTACTCGCTTGAAATCAGGCAAATCAGCTGTTGCAAAGATCGAATCTGCAATCGAAATACCCGCAACCGCATACTTTCCCACAAATTACATACCTGATGAAGAAACCAGAGTTGAGTTGTATTCAAGACTCTCAAGATGCAGCGATGTGGCTTTGCTCGATCTGATCAGAGAAGAATGCACTGACCGCTTCGGCAACCTTCCCCTTGAATCTGAAGGTTTGTTCAATATCAGCAGATTGAGAATTCGCGCTACTGAAGCCGGGGTCAAAAAAGTAACCAGAGTTTTGAATCATCTGCGATTTGAATTCGCGCCGGGATTTTTGCCGGATATTGGCAGGCTGTTTTCAATTGAAAGTGATATAATTAAAGATGTCTATCTCAACCCCTCTGACCAGAATGCGGTTAACCTGAACATAAATACCGAGGATCAGAGCGAAATTTTTGATGAAGCAGAGCTTCTTTTGCTAAAACTGGGCGAAATTAGATCAGAAGCCCAACAGGAGTGATCTATGAG
The DNA here is from genome assembly GCA_030446435.1 of Candidatus Ozemibacter sp. Lineage (GTDB taxonomy): Bacteria > Muiribacteriota > Ozemobacteria > Ozemobacterales > Ozemobacteraceae > DYKG01. The sequence goes on along the minus strand of JASURT010000112.1, from coordinate 4,896 downwards.
CGAAAAAATTAACAGATTTCTGGCCTTGTTACCCGATAGCATGAAATCGGTGGTAAAAAAACATTCGGGAATGCTTGACAGTGCAACTGCCGATTATCTGGCCGCTGAGCTTGAAGATTATATCAAAAAAATTCGTATCAAGGCCAAAGATAACGACAATATAGACATGTTGATGATCGAAAACATGGTTACTGCTTTCAAAAAGGTCATCAAGCTGTTTCCTCAGCTCGATGACGCTGAAAAACGCATTGCCTCATCAGCACTGAGATATTTTATCGACTCAGAAGATGCCCGGCTCGACTTTGAGGACCCTTTTGGCTTTGACGACGATCTTGCAGTTTTAAACGCTGCCTTGATAGCACTGGACCTCGAAGATATTGTGGTTCAGCGCTGATCGTTAATAAGCTCGAGGTTGGTTTTTACCGCTTTGAGAATGGTTTCAAGCTGATTGTCTTCACTGCCCGGCGCCCCGATTTTCTGCAGAGTTTCCAGTAGAATAAGTATTTTGGCGGCCTTTTCAGGGTCTGACTGGGTATAGTATTCATAAGCCTGTCTTAAAGTCATCGGAACCCCCATCGGGCCTCTGATTATTCTGACATTTTCAACGAAACCGCGTGGGTCAAGGGCAAGATAATAATAAATAGTTTTGGCCGGGTTCGCCGAAAAATCAGTGTCTTCAAGATCAGGGCGTAACCTGATTATCAGTTCGCCAACCTGCTCGTTCAGAGATTTACCGCTTTCTCCATACTGTTTTCGGCCGAGTTCTTCAAGAAAGTATTTCAGGGTTTGCCGATTTTTCTGCAGACTTGTTTTCTGCTCTGTGGTCTGATCTTGTTGCTCAAGAAACTCGCTGAACTTTTTGAAGCTACGATTGAAAAGATCTTTGAAATCTGTTTGTTGCAGTTTTTCGCAGCCATCTTTAATTTGTTTCTCGATCCGGCTGGTGTCTGATGCCGAAAAGCGAAGTCTTTCAATTACCGTGTCAAAAATGCCGAATGCGCTGCTTTCTGCTTTTGTGTCGGCCCAGGACAATGCAGGCTGAAAAAAGCAGATGATTACGAGTAACTTACTGATTTTTCTCACTGTTGCCATACCACATGCGCGAACTTCTGGTTGCAAGCCAGTTGAAATCCTGGTCGAAAAAGACCTCTGTTTCGGGCGGGTCGATATTGAGCAGTCGGCAGGGGTTACGCCAGACTGAAGTGCCGAGAATGCCCCAGGCGATTTTGCTTTCTGTGCCAAGTTTTTTCAGACTACTGGTCAGGGTAGCGCTGCCGCCAAAAAGATTGCCGTCTTCAAGTCTGCAACTGTTTCCTGATTTTATAAGTCGTCGCTGATAAAAGTTGTGTTCTCCATCTTTCAGGCCTGTGGTGGCAACACAATCAGAAGTGATTATTATCTGGTCATTTTCATAAAGGCTATAGGTCAGCTTCAAAATTTCTTCTGAAACATGAAGACCATCGCCTATAAGCTCGACGCTAAGGCCCTGGTTGGCAAGAATGCATGAAAGCAGATTTGGCCGGCGATGATGAAAAGAAGGCATCGCATTGAAAAGATGGGTTACGTGTCGCGCTCCCGCATCGATGGCTGCTCTGGCCTGATCCCAGCTGGCGTCTGAATGGCCAAGGGCACAGATTATACCGGCTTCATTGGCCTTTTTTATGAATTCCAAAGCTCCGGGTAACTCGGGGGCGATGGTGATGATCTTAATGTTTCCTTCAGCCTCTTTTTGCCATTTTTCGAAAACCGAAAAATCAGGAAGCATCAATTCGTTTTCAGGATGAGAGCCGCGTTTTGCCGCCGCAAGAAAAGGGCCTTCAAGATAGATTCCGTGAATGATGGGCGGTCTTTTTCTGGTTCTGATTATTTCGGCGATATCACGAAGCGCTTTTATTCTGGCCTCTTCAGAGCAGGTTATCAGGGTCGGAAAAATGCCGGTAATGCCGGTCTGCAAGACCAGGTCAAGCATCTCATTCAGTCTGGCTACATCTCCGAACGCAAAATCCCACCCGAATGCGCCATGAAAATGTATGTCGATGATTCCTGGCAGTTTAAAGCCGTCTATAGCCGCATTGGCAAGCATTTTGTCCTGTGGATGAATAAAACTGCGATTGATAAGAAAATCCGGTTTTGCCGCTGTTTCAAAAATATTGGCTCTCATCACAATCCCTCCTGATAGCTTCTTTATTATAAGAATTTTCCTAAATTCAGCAAATCAATTCTGTCGCCCGAAAAATAGCGTTGTTGTTTACGGCAAAATCTTCGTGCCGGTATTTGCGCCGCTTACGCAACTTCGGCGTCTCCTGACGGGCGGACGCAGTGGTCCGCCCCTACGATTATGGTGGGTTGTTCAGCGAACGCTCTGCAATTACCTGCCCGAAGATTTTGAAGGGCTTTTTTTATAGCTAATTGCACAGAGAATTCTATTATGTTTGTAGCTTATACATTAATTAAGCAGGGCTGGCCCGGTTTGCTGGTTTTGTTTTTGATAAGGGGTAAGTTCGCCCGGTTCAGTCAATGAATCTATTGCGTCACGTTTTATCTCAGCTTCAATTTTTTCAGGGGCTTTGAACGGTGAAGCCACAAAATTTGAATTGAATTGCCCCCAGTTGGTTTTTACATTGAATCTTAGCCAGCGCACCCACCAGTTGCGGCCATAACGACCGCTGACAACTCTTTTTCGCTCGGCGACCCTGACCTTTTTGCCTGGTAAAATTTCGACAGGAGCTTCAACATCGAGCCAGTTTACCTTCATTTTATGCTTTTGATGACCTCTCCAGCTGTCTGCGGTAACTGATTCTATCAGTAGGGTGCGATTGTAATCGTCGTTGTACACATCGAGAAATTCACGCACCGAATATTGGTCATAACGCAGCTGATGAACATCGGCAACCGCGATCAGCCTAATAGGCTGGGCATAATTTTGTGCAGAAAGCAAGCTGACCGAAAAGACAAAACCTGCCCCGACCATAAGTCGAAGCAGGATTCGTTTGATTTTCATGACAATCAGCCGGCTTTTATTTTTGCAGCTATCTCCCGGCCCAGCTCTTCACATTTCTGCAGATCCTCTTCGTGAGGATTGAACTGACATTTAAAACCATCGGCTGCCAGTTCGATCTGAGCATTGCTCAATCCTTCTTCAATTCTCTTGACGCACTCTCCGCTCCAGCCGTATGTGCCGAAGGCCGCACCAATTTTATTCTTGAATCTCAGGCCACGAAGCTCTTCGAGAAAAGGCATCAATGTTGGCATTAAACCGTTGTTAAGAGTGGGGCAGCCGACAATGATCGCTTTGCAGCTGAGAATTTCAGTCATGACATTGTTAAGGTCTGCTGCGCCTGCGGCGAAAATCTTGATCGAGATTCCATTTTCTTCCAGTCCGCGACCGATGGCCCGTGCCATTTTTTCGGTGCCGCCCCAGATGGTATCGAAAATTATCACTGCAGAGTCAGAAGTTTTACCTGAGGCCCACTCAACATACTTTTCAATTATCTGGGCCGGATTTTTTCGCCAACACACGCCATGAGCAGGGGCAATGATGCCTACTTCCCAGTTCAGCTTCTGAAATTCTTCGATTTTGCGAAGAATCTGCGGCGAATACAGGGTGAGAATATTGGCGAAATACTTTTCTGCTTCATACCACAGGCCCTTGTTGTCTATTTCGTCAGCGAACCTTTCGCTGCTGGCAAAATGCTGCCCAAAAGCGTCTGCAGAGAAGAGAATTTTTTCTTCAGGGCAGTAAGTGAACATGGTATCTGGCCAGTGCAGCATCTGGGCTTCAAAGAACTTCAGGGTTCGTTTGCCGATGTTGATGCTGTCGCCTGTTTTTACAACGTTTAGTTGTTTAACTCCGGGGGTGTGGCGGGTAACCGAGATGTTGCCGCCCCGGCTGACATAGATTTCGAGCTTGGGGTTTCTTTTCAGTATCTCAGGAAGGGAGCTGGCGTGGTCTGGTTCGGCATGATTGATGATCAAAATATCGAGATCTTCGATTTTAACATGTTCTTCGATGTGCCTGAAAAGGTCTTCATGCTGAGAACATCTGACCAGATCGATGAGAACCTTTTTTTCATCATCGATGAAATATGAATTATAACTGGTGCCATGTCTGATCGACAGTTCATGCCCATGAAAAAATTCTTTGCTCCATTCGAGGGCACCAACCCAGTAAATGTCATTGCATAGCTGACGCTTCACAAAAAGCCTCCTGATTTGTTTTTTTCTTTTCTATTAGCAAATCTAGCACAAAGAAAAATTTAGTCAAGAAATCAGATTTTGCCGCGATTTCTGTTTTATTGACACTTGATATGTCTGGGTATAACATGAATAGAGAAAGCAATCGACGGGAGAATCTACATGGAAATCATCATTCCTGTTTTTGGGCTGTTTGCCCTGATTATAATCGCCTATCTCATCAGGCTGTTTCCTTTTATGACCTATATCAACTGCATGTCAGCCAAGGTACCCTGTTCTCCGGTGCAGCTTATCGCCATGCAGCTGAGAAACGTTCCCACCGATTCGATAATTGAATACTACGTTAAAGCCAGAAAGGCTGGTCTGCCCGTGGCTTTGGATAGACTCGAAGTTCATCTTCTTTCCGGCGGTAATTTGAATAATGTTGTCGGCGCCCTGATCAGCGCCAGCCGTTCGAATATCGATCTTGATTTCGAAAAGGCCGCCGCCATTGACCTGGCCGGAAGAGATGTCAGCGATGCGGTTAGAATGAGCGTTCAGCCCCGAGTAATCAAAACCGCTGACATTCATGGTATTGCCAAAGACGGAATCGAGCTGATAGTAAAGGCCAATTTAACCGTCAGAGCCAATCTGAATACAATGGTCGGTGGTGCAGGTGAAGATACCGTTCTGGCAAGAGTCTCAGAAGGAATCGTCTCTGCC
>JASURT010000111.1 GCA_030446435.1 Candidatus Ozemibacter sp. | reverse complement strand
ACATCTGCACCATGATAAGTCATTTTTTCAATGGTTTTCCAGCCCATGTGCCGGTAAAAATGCTCTCGATCGGGGGTGTATAGATAAAAACGCTCGATTCCTCCTGATCGTGCATGATCCATAATCTTTTGCACCAGAGTTCGACCGATACCCTTGTGACGATGCTCAGCCAGAACATACACACTGGCCAGCCAGGGCTCGAGATGCGATCTTATATCCATGTCACAAACAAGAATCGATGCCGAACCAACCGGAACACCGTTCTCGCAGGCAATATAAGTGTTGGGAACCAGCTTGTCTTCGAGATGTTCCTGCATTTCATCGAGTCGGTTGGAAAAAGGCCGGCCCGGATTCAGGTAAGCCCATTCTTCGTGATGCCATTGGCAGATCGTTGGAATATGTTCAGGGCAGTCTTTAATTTTCTTCAGTTCAATCATTGTAACCCCTGTCTTCATAGTTTTTTCCACAAGAGCATAACATATCGCCCTCCAGGTTCTCAATAACTCACATAACACAAAATATTGGGTCGGGTTTGCAGCTAAACCTCTATTAGACAACATACTTGCAAACCTTCGAGCTCTCCCGTCATCCTGAGGATAGTGAAAGTGGCCACAATTACTTGATGCCGATTATTTTTTTGCGTTGCAAAATTTCCTATTGTGTTTTTGTATTCTTTTTGCTACGATGCAGCAAGAAAGATTTATTTTGAAGGAGCGGTGCAATGGACTGGACTTCACTGTTTGCTAGTCTGGACCTCAACAATTTGATTCCACAGTGTTACGCAAAATGGAAGCCTTTCGTATCTGAAGGGCTCGCCTGGTTTCTCAGCCAGCTTAGCGAAGAAAGACAACAAAAAATTCTTGCCGACCAGATCGAACTCGGTCCTTTCGCAACTGCAGCATCGAGACTCGAACTGATATTGCGCAGATGCCCCACCCTGCACAAACTCGGCCAGGTTTTAGCCCGCGACAAAAGGCTAGACGCCGACTTGCGCAAGAGTCTGCAAAAACTTGAAATGCTCGAACCCGAGTATACAAGCGAAATGGTAAAGGCACTTTTAATAGAAGAAGGCATAGACATTACCCGAATAGAGCTTGCCCAGAAACCATTGGCCGAAGCCAGCGTCGCGGTAGTAACAGCTTTTACCTTTAACGATGAAAACGGCAAAAAAATTGATGGCGTATTTAAAATTATCAGGCCGGAAGCTGAAAAGGCCCTTCAGGAAGAGCTTGCCCTCTGGCCAGGCCTGGGTCGCGCACTTGAGCTTATATCAGACAGATTGAACCTGCCTCGCCCTGAGCTTGCCGGGCCTTTATCTGATGCAGCCCAGCTCGTAGCTGATGAAGTCAGACTAGAGCACGAACAAGCAAACCTGAAACGGGCAAAAGAGCTTTATAAAAACATCAGCGAAATTGAAGTACCCGAACTGCTGCCCTGGTGTTCAAACCGGGTAACCGCCATGTCTCTCGTCAAAGGAAAGAAGCTGAGCGAAGCACTTTCTAGCGATGCAAAAGAAAGAAGAATCATCGCTGAAAAACTTGTCGACGGAATGATTGCCAAACCTTTCTGGATGGCGGAAACCTGGGCCATTTTTCATGGCGATCCACACGGCGGCAACATTTTTCTCAATGAAGAAGGAAAAATCGTCCCTCTTGACTGGAGCCTGTCTGTCGAGTTACCGAAAAACGAGCGAGTGTCGCTTCTGCAACTGCTTTTAAGTGGCATGAAACTTGATGCCAGTGCTGTTACCCAGGCTCTTTCACAATTGGGCATAGCAACCGATCGGCAGAAGCTCAAAGAAGTTGGCATCTGGGCTGTAAGCCGAATACGCGACGGTGTTTTTCCCGGTTTCGACTGGTGCCTTGCCGTTCTCGACCGGGCAATGGAATACGGTGGGCTGGGTCTTAGAGCCGAACTGGCTCTGTTTCGCAAAGCATTGTTTTCTCTGCTGGCTCTGGTAGAAGACATCGCCCCTGAAGCCGTTTCAGACAGCGTTGTGGCCGGAGCAGGACTGGCAAAGCTTGCGCAGGAATGGCCTTATCGCGCCTTTGCCAACCCGTTCAGTCGCGAATGGGATACACACGTCTCAACCGCAGAACTGATGAACCTTTTTGCCTCTTTGCCCATGACAGCCACAAGATTCTGGCTCGGCAGCTGGCAAGACTCGCTTAAACGAGTAAGTGAGAAAGAAAGCAACGCCTAGTATTCTGTCACAATTTATCTATCCCTGCGCAGACAGAAGTCCAGGCCTTTAAGGCTGGATCCCTGCTTTCGCAGGGATGACGAGAGAGCTGGGCAGAGATGAATGCGAGACTTCGCTGGCGAAAGTATTGGCTGTTTAGGCTGGATCCCTGCTTTCGCAGGGATGACGAGAGAGATGCGCAGAGATGAACGCGAGACTTCGCTGGCAAAAGTATTGGCGGTTAAGGCTGGATCCCTGCTTTCGCAGGGATGACGAGAGGGATGCGCAGGGATGAACGCGAGACTTCGCTGGTGAAAGTATTGGCTGTTTAGGCTGGATCCCTGCTTTCGCAGGGATGACGCAAGAGATGCGCAGGGATGAACGCGAGACTTCGCTGGCGAAAGTATTGGCTGTTTATGCTGGATCCCTGCTTTCGCAGGGATGACGAGAGGGATGGCAGTGAGAGCTAGAAGCTTTTGGGGATATTCTTGAGTATTTTACCCGGCAGCTTATGTTTGGGCAGGGTCAGATTAATTTTGATTCTGCCTTCAACCTGCGGGTTCAGGTGCTTCATTTCCTTGACGTATCTAATAAAGGCATCGGCTGCAAGAACACCTGTCGACTCGCTCTGACTGGAATTCTGAAAGGCAGTAAGGCCGTTTCCGCCGCCGGCAAGAAAATCATTGGTGGCGACAATATAGGTTTTCTGTGGGTCGATCGGCTGGCCATCGAATGAAACAACGACAAGATTCTGATAATATTTGACTTCGAGACCGCGTGAAACCTGAAGAAAGCCACCAAACCCTGCTTCAGCAGTTATAGCAGCGCGCACCTGTTCAAAAACCCTGACCAGATCAGCACCAGTAAGTTCGAGCTTCATCAGATAGTTATCAAATGGAAGAACATTCAAACAATCACCGATGGTCACCGTTCCTGTGGCTACAGAGCTTCTGATGCCGCCGCCATTGATCAAAGCCATATCGGCAGCGGTAACGTCAGCGATACAATCAGCTACCAGATTGCCAAGATTCGTTTCGCCGTTTCTGATCGCTGAACGTTCGCCATTCAGAAAAACTTCGGTTTTTCCAATCGGAATATTTACCTTAACCTGAATCTGCTGCCACAATGCCTCTGATTTTTCTTTAATAGAAGCATCTTCAGAGATTTCAGCATTCATCGGAACCAATGCAGCCGCATCGACCAGCAACCTCTTGTTACCCAATGGATTAAAAGAAATATCGTATCGGGTTACACCTTTACCCCATTCACCGGGTTGAGAAATGAATCTGTGGCCTTTTTCTCCTTCTACAACCGCCGGCGGAGAAATTTCTAGATGAGTGTGACCACCAAGAAATCCGTCTACTTCAGGAAATTGCTCGAAGAGTTCAAGTTCGCGGTCCCAGCCAAGGTGCGCCAGCACAAGTATCATGTCAGCACCGGCTTCTTTTACTTCAGGAATGTATCTGCGTAGAGTCTGTGCTGCGTCAACCACGTCGAGATCATTGACAAAAACCGATGGCACAATCTCGTGCAGATTTTCTACCGTAAGCCCGATTACCCCTATTTTTACCGGCTGTTTTTCGTTTCCGGCTTCGATCATTACCCAGGGCTTAATATGGGCCTGAAGTTCGGGTATTTTCTTGAATTGAATGTTAGCTGCCAGAACCGGAAACTCGGCATAATTGATTGCTTCGGCCAGGGCTGCCTGACCGCCGTCAAATTCATGATTTCCCAGGGTCATAGCTGAATAGCCGGTTTCGTTCATAAAAACGATTTCAGGAATTCCCTGAAAAAACTTATAAAAAAACGTGCCCTGAAAAACATCGCCCGAAGAAAAAATCAAAACTTCGCGACCTTCAGCTTCAAGAGCATCTTTATATGCCTTAATTCGTGCATAACCACCACATGAGCTTCCATCGCCGGAGTCAACCGGTAAAACATGAGCGTGAATATCTGACGTGTGTAGAATGGTAAATTCTGTGGTTGCGGTATAACCTGGGTTAACCGCCAAAAATAAACAAAATACGACGACTATTGCAGCGAATAAATTCTTCATTCTCCATACCTTTCCCTGCGTATATTATGTAGATAATTAAACCAGAAAATCTTCAATACAGCAATACCTCAGTGAAGGATTTATCAAAACTATTTTTTCATTAGAATCGTTATACCTGAGACATATAAAATCTTCGGCCTCAAGATTGCGCCTCTTATACACCTTTGGGACGGATTGGGACGGAGTTGTCTGGCGAACCAGTGGCATTTCTCGCAAAGAAGACTGAAGATAATAAACCGGCCTCGATGTCAGAATTTATCTGTGCATCGAGGCCGGTTTTTTCTGGCAATAACTTTTAAATTACGGCTGAATGAATTCTTTCGTTACTTTTCGATTTTAAAAGTTTTACCGACGATTTCTTTCAAGGCTAAACCTTCAGCGGTTGGATTCCCTTTTGGGTCAAGGCTGTCCTGAAGAATAAGCAAAACAGAGTCGCCTTTTACCTTGAATGAATATACTTCCTGTGAAATGGTTGCTCCGCCAAAATTGGCAATAACGACTGTTCCCGGCACCTCTGTTCCGTCTATTTTCATACTACATTCAGCGATTCTTGCATTCTGTTCACCGTATCTGGGCTGCAGAAGGTGAGCCATGGTGTTGTGGTCCATTTCAAGAGAATATTTTTGAATCATGAGAATTCCGCTGTTACCTGAAAGGTTCCACATTTTTACATTTTCATCACCAAGATCAGATTCAAAAGTGAAATGCTGGGGATACTGCAGATAAATTCCGCCGTAAGTAAACTCCTTGAAGGGTTCAACCTCGACTTTTACGGTTGGGTCTTTGAATTCCCCCTGAATTTTGAGCGACGCACCCTTTTGCAGTTCAAACTTTTTGTCATTGATTTCCAAAATGAATTTGCTCTGCGGTTCAACCGATTCGTCGATTACCGATTTTTGCTCTGCATCAGAGGCTTTTTCGGCGAAAACAGCCGGACTGAAAAAACAGACTGTTACAAAAACAGAAAGCAGAATAAAAATGTTTCTTTTCATATTTCCTCTTTTCCTGGCATAAATTCTATGCAAAGGCATATTTTTGCCCATTCACTTCAGAACATAATAACATTTCTCATCAACCGTTTGTTAATTCAGGAAACTATTTTTCGCTCAAGATTTTGCCGCAAATACCAAAGCTGCTTTTCGGGTAAAAATTGCGGGTGGATGAATTTCGCGTTTATGTTTATAATTCGATAAGAACCATTAAATCAAGGGATTGACTATTGACCAAAAAGAGGAACTTCAAAGCTTTATTGCCGCATTTATCTTGCATACTGGGCGATTCTGACGAATACATTTCACATCAGACCGCGCTGTTCTTGCTTGGCTTTGCCTCTGACCCCGGAAAACAGATAACCATCGTTTCACCTCGAAGAAGACGCAATCGAGAGATCGAAGGTTTTGAAATAGTTTTTGTTTATCACAGCAGCTTTGACAATAAATACTCACAAATAATCAACATTTCAGGCGAACAGCTTAACGTTTCTTCACTTGAAAAAACACTGATAGACCTGACCAAAGACTTAAATTACTCTCCCGGACTCGAAACTCTGGCCAGATTGTTTTGCATAATTCCTTACAATCCAAAACAACTTATCAATGTGGCAAAATCGACATCAGACACTGTATTGAAGAGGGTCTCGCTACTTCTCGCCTGGAGTGGCAGGGCAGCATATTATGAACTGCCGTTAAAAAACTTCAAGCGCACCCCGGTAAAGCTTGATTCACGAGAAGAAGAAAACCTGATCTGGAACAGTCTTTTCTACACGAAATTGCCGGCGCGGTTATTGATGCTACCGGTTTCAGAACCACCAAAAGACATCGACGAAAAAATCAGACTCTGGATGGAGCTTAAAGCCCTGCCGGAATTCTGTGAAAAACAGTTTCAATCAGGAATGGTTTTCATCAGAGAAACGCCGGAACCGAGAATTAACAGGATTATCGAAGAGTATTTCAGCGAAATTTATATGGGTTTTTCAGAGATGAAATTCGAAGAGTTTCTCGCCGGTTACGATACTTACGAAACGGCATTTCCCCCAAAAATTCCGGCTTTGCTGCGCACTTTTCTTCACAGTCACGACGAAATTCTTATGAAGCGATTCGATGAAATTTCGCGATGGGTCTCGAAGAATTTATACTCAGGCAAGCTCGACATAATAGAAGCTGCGATTTATTACGGCCTGAAAATAGGCCTGACCGATGAAGTTTTTCATCGTTTTGAAGAAACCTGCTCAGATCTTTTTTACGGCGGCAAATCAAAAATAATCAACTGTTTCGCCGACCACTTTCTCGATTCGAGTTATGTTTTAACCCCTAAAATGCTGCTTAACATAACCAAGACCTATTCTCTTCAGGAAAAGTTCGATAAGGCCCTGAACATACTCGAACAGGCAAAAGTAGACGCCGAAGAGGCCGGGGGCGACCTTGCCGTGATGGGTCAGCTTCATTACGCCACCGCCCTGGTATTTCAACGCATGGAAAGAGCCGAAGACGCATTGTCTGAGTTATTTCTAGCCAAAGAAAGCCTTAGTATCGCCGGCAACGAAGAAGAACTTACAAGAACCGAATGTTCTCTGGGCAATCTGTATTTTACCCACGGACACCCGGATTCGGCCAGGTCACACTACATCGCGGGCCTTAGCCGCGCGCGAAATTTGAAAAACAAATCTCTTCAGGCTTCATTTCTTGCGAACCTCGGAATGGTCGAATACGACATGGGCCGGTTTCAAAGGGCATCTTCTTATCTTTCACAGGCTTATGGCCTGAACAAGATGCTTAAAAACCAGTGGACCGCTTCTGTTGTCGGCATGGCGCTGGGCAAACTTCAACTTAAACTTGGCCATTTTTCGAAATCCTTACGAATATTCAGAGAAATTTTTCCGATTCGTCAACAAAAAGGCAATGCCAGCGGCATCTACGAGATTTGCTGCATTCTTGCCTGGATTTACGAAATTATCGGCAAAACCGCTACCGCCAAAACCTACTGGAACCAGGCAGACAAATTAGATCCAGATTTCCTCGAACCCAGATCCAGATTTGTGGGCAGCATGCTGAAAGCTATGAATCACTTTTTTCACAAAAGATTCAATGAAGCCGAAAGTCTTTTTGCCGCAATGCTACACACAGCTGAAACCCGCAATGCTTCAGGTATTCAACGCGGAGATTGTATGCACGGCCTTGCTGTTGCCAAGTTTTTTGCCGGGAAAGTGACTGAAGCATACGAGTTGTTCAAAACCGCCCGAGAGACAATTGGCATCAATTCGGGTCGCTTGCAGCTTGTTCAGGTAGACTTTATAGCGGGTTTGCTTTTTCCGAAGCATTTTCCTGAAATAAACCTCGACGAAAGCATAAAAATTCTTCTGGGTAGCGGCATATATGATCCTCTCTGGATACATTTTGCGAACCATCTTCTAGGTTTCAACAGCCGACCGGCCCTTGACTATCTTGAGTTTCATCTGGAAAAAACTCCGCCATCTGCAATAAAAGCTTTTCAGATACGATTTCCCGAAATGCGAAAAATCATTCGTTCAATTGAAACCACAAAAAACCGTGCAGGTGAATTCGTTACCCTTCTTTCATCAGAAGAATCATCAACCGTACATAATGACGATTATTTCATCTGGCAGAAGAACTATCCGCAAAACAGCCTTGTTTTCGACGCTCCGGCAGGAATTTTAATCTATAATGACAGTCGCGAAAAGCTGAAACCAGGTTCTATTCCGCACAGCATATTGCTCCAGCTTTTTCTTGCCCTTCCGCACCCGGTTGAAATTGAGTCATTATACAAATCTGCCTGGGGTATGAATTTTGATCCAGAATACGACTTTGGCGCGGTTAAAAGCAGCTTGCAGCGCCTGAAACTAAGTTTGAAAAAAGTCTGTTCGGCTGCGGTGATTCAACGAAAAAAGAGTTCAAAAGGTTTGAAGGCCGTTCGCTTGTCGGTTTCTGTACCCTGGTTTCTCGCCTTCAAATAACCGGCTGCATATTTTTTGTTACGCAACCCGAATCACCCCACTCTATCGCCTTATTTCACAAGCCTTTCAGCCCTGACCTTTTTGTCACTGTCTCAGCTGTTGCCCGCTTCCGATATGCTTGTTATACTTTTTCCATAAGTGGTTAAGTACATAAGCTATTGGAGGAGTATTGAGTAATGACTCACAAAAAAACGATCTTAACTGTAATTCTTTTTGCCCTGGTCAGCCTTCAGGCAATGGCCTTCGACGGTCTTCTGCCCGGCGACAAGCTTTATCCGGCTCAGGAAAGAATCTTTGAAGCCATCTCAGAGTATTGGCAGGTTCAGGAAAACTTCGTTCAGTATGTAAAAGATCCGACTGAAGCCAACGCCAAGATTCTTGACGATTCAGTAGAACTGCACAAAAACAATTCAGTGATAATCGGCAAAAAGGTTCTTGCTTCGATCAAAAAGAATCAGCATGCCGAAATCGAACTGCTCAGCGACATTTATAAATCGTTGCCAAACGGAGCAAGAAACGCTCTTTACCCGACTCTTGGCTATATCAAAGTAGAAATTAATCAAGAGAACGAAAAATTCATCTCTGAAGAAAAATTTCGCGAATATTTTCCAGGCTATGGTTATTCTGAACCCGGTTACAAGTATCGCAAAGGCCGCGAACTTGACCGCGAATACAAGGGTGTAACCTGGCAGAGCGAAGAGCACTCAATTTCTACCACCTGGAACGTCAATCTGACCATTTCCATCGACCTGCTCAACATTATCTCCGGACTTCTCACCAGTGGCGCGATCAAAGACCTTAAGGTCGGGGAACAGTACAGCATGAATGTTGGTGGTCAGCCGATGATCGTCTGCAATGTTTCTTTTCAAAGAATAAAATCAATTGTAACGAAAACGAACAGAAAGTTCGAAATAAATAAAGTATGGTTTGAATTATTGAGAGCTAAGTCATCCTTCTGGTCCGATGACGATTGGCAAGTAGTTGGTAAAACCTATGAAATTCTTCAGGAACCAACCGGCGAAGCAGTCGTAACTGGAATCGAAGGGGGCAAATAATCTGGAGGTAATTGATGTGTAAACGCTGTGTCCTGGTTAACTTTTTTAAACTACCGGGTCTGTTTACAACACTTCTGGTCATTACTCTATTACTTACCGCAATTAAACCGGGGGTTTGTGACCCCCGGTTTATCTATTCAGATGATAAGGTTGATCGAAACAGACTTGCCGGCGAACTGAACCGGGCAAGTGCCGAACAAAAAGGTTTGCAGGCAATCTTTATTGAAGGCAGACTGCGAACTGAAATTCTGCAGAATTCCCTGCCGGATTCTCATGCACTGACGATTTCAGGTGGCGTTATTGCAAACCTTTCTGATAAACAAATAGTAGACCTCGAAGCCAATCAGCCGACATTTAGACACGCCGCCATAGACCAGACTCTTTCTCAGGTTAAAACAAGCCTTTCTAACGAGCAAAACGAAATACCGATTCAATGGAATCAGAAGATAGCCGGCGTTGATATACTTAAAAAATTCTATTCGCTTAAAGGCAAAAACCGAACTATAGGTGTAATATCGCTCGATTATCCATACGGTCATCAGTCTCTACAGGGAAGAATCAAGCAGCATAAATTATTCGGAGAGCCCCTGACAGAAAGCCAAAAAGACTCACGTGGCATAAAAGACCTTCACCTGGTGCACCCTTTAGGGCTTGTGGCCGGTTATGACCCTACCATGTTTGAAGGCATTGCCCCTGAATGTGATGTTATTCTCGCTCAGGTATCGCAAAAAACCTCCAAGGCAATTACCTTGCTCGAAGCAATTGAATGGATGCTGGTTCAAGAGCCTGCGCCAGATGCGATTCTTTTCTGCACTGACTTCAAAGCCCCGGCCCCATTGCCGGTTAAGCGCGCTTTAAATGCCTGCCGCAATGCAGGAATCATTCCAATAGTTCCAGCGGGCAACAACCCCAATACCATCACCGGCATGGCCGCTTTACCATCTTGTGTAACTGTCGGCGCAATCGATCGCTGGAAACAAAGAGCCCTTTTCTCAGGAACCGGGCCGGTGGTATTTGAAGGCCAGCAGATTATGAAGCCCGATTGTGTCGAGCCCGGCTCTGCTGTTCTTGGCCCAACCGATCATATTGAGTATAAATTCGGCAGCGGTACCCTTCAGGCGGCCGCACATTTTGCCGGAGTTTTTCTGCTTGTAAAAGAAGCATTGCCCCCGGAAACAGACCCCGAGCTGATCGTCAACGCGCTTTTAAGCAAATGCGAAGACATTGGCGAAGCCGGGCCTGACTATGAAACCGGAAACGGGCTGCCTTCTCCGGTTGGGGCAATAAATCACATTCTTTACCCGCCCGAAGAAGACTAACTTTCTACTAACTTTCTTTCTTTTCGCTGTTAACTGCGATTCTGTTTCCACCCTGTTTCTGGGCATCAGCAAGAAGAATTTCGGCCTCTTCAATAAACTGGCCAAGATTCATGTTGATCTTGAACTGAGTAATGGCAAGGCTGACAGAAATTTTCTCTTCTTCTTCACGATTTTTGAAAACGATCTGGCGCACATGCTCAAGAATCTTTTCGGCCGCTATTCTTGCGCCCTCTACGCCAGTGTCTGGAAGAAT
>JASURT010000110.1 GCA_030446435.1 Candidatus Ozemibacter sp. | reverse complement strand
GCTTTTATTCGCTTCAACTCTACCACGCATCTGGCGATTCCTCTTCTTGCGGCCACCATAGAAGTGTCGAGTCCAGCAGCAAGCCGGTATTCTTTCAAGGCTTCGCTGAAATTGCCGGTTAATTCAAAAAGACGCCCGAGATTGAAGTGAACTCCAGGGTGTCTCGGTGATTGTTCGTATGCATTTTTCAGGGCCTGGTGCGCCTGTTTGTAGCGCTGTTGGTAAATATGGTTAACAGCTTCTTCTACGAGAATGTTGGTATTGTCAAAAGCCAAAACGGGTGACAGACCTGCCGAAAAAATTAGAGCAGCTCCGAATAAGCTTTTTAAACCCTTTTTTGTTGCATCTTTTCTGCTGGCCATTTTCGTTGGTCACCTTTCATTTGTGGTTGATTATGGTATGACTGTTTTGACGCTTGTATAAGTCTATGATATTATCAAATTGAAAATAATTCTATGGAGGAAGCCATGTCGATTTTTCGCTTCATCTGGTGGGCAATGATAATCAGTGTTTGCGCCTTCGCCGGTTATATTTACGGATATCTTTCAGATTAATCGCTAATCATAACTGACTGACGCTTAATGACGTTTTATTCGTGATCCTCTGTTTGCACGGGCATTATCGAATCTTCGTGTAACCGGAGGATGTTTTATTTAACGCCGTGGAAATCTTTGAATTTACCGTATTTTTTCAGTAATTCAATATATTCGCCCTGAAGTTCAGAAACACCAAACAACGCTGCGGTCAGAAGGTCTTTTTTCGTAAAGCCGTATCTTGTTTGAAGTTCTTTGAATGAGGCACCATCTGCAAGCTGATCGAGAATATATTCAGAGGTCGTTGCGGCTCTGGCCATAGTTTTTTCTCCTATAGTTTATTCTTAATTATTTATCGGCAACTTGCAAGATGCTGATACCTAAAATTGGTAAATTGCTTTTTTACAAACTCAACTTTTCAGTAAATTGTGTTATTATCAAAACCTGAAATTTGACATAATGATATTCCTGGAGGCTGTCATGGCATTAACTCTTTACAATTCACTCACCAGACAGAAAGAAGAATTCGTTCCCATCGAAGAAGGCCACGTCGGAATTTATGTTTGCGGGCCAACTGTCTATGGGCCTCCGCATCTCGGCCACGCCAAAAGCTATATTACTTTCGATGTTCTGGTGAAGCATCTGCGCAACTCAGGACTTAAAGTGCGCTATGTGCAGAACATTACCGATGTCGGTCATCTTACCGATGATGCCGATTCGGGCGAAGACAAGATTCAGCGTCAGGCCAGAATCGATAAGGTTCATCCCTGGGAAATCGTTGATAAATGGACCCGACAATATATGAACGATATGGAAAAACTTCATGTCGATCACCCGAATTTTTACGTTCGTGCAAGCCAGCATATCGGCGAGCAGATCGAAGCGGTCAAAGCTCTTGTTGATAAGGGCGTGGCCTATGAAATAGATGGTAATGTTTATTTTTCTGTCGAATCTTTTCCTGAATACGGCAAGCTTTCCGGGCGCAAGCTCGATGATCAGAAAGAGGGCGTCAGGGTAGAATCAAGAACCGATAAAAAGAATCCTCGTGATTTCGCCCTCTGGAAAAAGGCAGAACCCGGGCACATATTGAAATGGAATTCGCCGTGGGGCGAAGGTTATCCGGGCTGGCATATAGAATGCTCGGTAATGGCAACCAAATATCTGGGCAAGACAATCGATATTCACGGTGGTGGCCTTGAAAACAAATTTCCCCATCACGAATGTGAAATTGCCCAGTCTGAATCGCTGAACGAATGTCCGTTCTGTCGCTATTGGGTACATAACAATATGGTGACTGTTGATGGCATCAAGATGGGCAAGTCTCTGGGTAATTTTAAAACCTGCGAAGACCTGCTTTCACGCCATAGCCCTGAAGCAATAAGAGCCTTTATTCTTACGACTCATTATCGCTCACCTTCGAACTACACTGAAGAAGCTATTGAAGCAACGGCTACAGGTTTAAGCAGGCTGGCGCAGTTGCAGATGGCACTGCAGGAAGTGATTGAAAAGCAGATTGGCGCCGGAACCGCAGACAATGAAGCGATTAAGCTGTGCGAAGAAGTTGAGAGTAAAATCGTTGAACGGCTCGATGACGATATCGACACCCCGGGCGCAATCGCTGCTCTTTACAGCTTTGTTACCGATGCCAACAAATTCATCAGCTCGAGTTCTTTGTCATCATCAGCGGCTGAAAAGCTTTTGGCCCTGATTCAGAAGTGGGGCAAAGATATTCTCGGTATTCTGCCGCCGGCGACTGAAAAGACTTCTGATCTTGATATTGCACCGGTTATGGAGATGATCATCGGACTTAGAAACGAGATGAAGGCCGCAAAAAAATTCGATGTTGCCGACTCTATTCGAGATCGCCTCAAAGAGAGCGGAATTCTCATCGAGGACACCCGGGAAGGGACCCGCTGGAAAAGAGCCTGACAGATGGATGTAGATAAGAACAGGCTTTCAGGCTCGGATCTTTTTTCACTGAAAGAAAACTGGAACGCTGAAGAAATTGTAAAGCTTCCGGCAAGAACGCTTGCCTATATCGGCGACGCAGTTTACGAGCTGGGTTTAAGACTTGTTCATGTTCGTGGCGGTATCGACGGCGCCGGTCGATTGCATGATTCGATGGTTGAATTTGTCAGCTCGACGGCGCAGGCAAGACTGTTCGACAAGATTTTCGACGAACTTGAAGAAGATGAACAGACTCTTGTTAAAAGCTGGCGTAATGCCAAAATTTCATCAAGATATGGCTCTGGCACCAGAGGAGAATATGCTCGCGCAACTGCTCTTGAGGCCTGGGTCGCTTACCTTTTTCTGACCGGTCAGAACGAGCGCCTGGATTCTTTGCTTAAACTTGCCTTGAAAATCAATCAGGAACAATAAGATGAACAGTAAAAAGAAATTTTCTGAAAAACACTCCGGCCAGCCTTTTGCTAAAAAAGATCAGCGCAAAACTTCTTCGAACCGCCACTTTTCGCGGCGCCCCGAGCCGGTTGTCACTTCCAGATCAGAGACAGAAGAAAGTCTGATTATTAAGGGCCGTCATGAGGTATTAAACGCTCTTGAAGCCGGGCAAAATCTTGAAGCTGTTTTTATTTCAAGCGGGTTCAAAGGGGGCCTGGCCGCAAAAGTTCGCGAACTGGCGTCTGCAGCAAAGATTCCTGTCAAAGAAGTGCCTTCAGAGGTTTTCGAGAAAAAATTCGGCGATAAAAGTCAGGGAATAGCTGCAACTGCGGGTGCTTTCGCTTACGCCGATTTCGAAGAGCTGGTAGATAAGGCACTTGCGGGCAGCCAGGTTCTTGTGGCCTTGAATCAAGTCGAAGACGCTCGCAATCTTGGGGCTATTGTTCGTACAGTCGAAGCTTCCGGCTGCTCCGGGATTGTAATCCCAAAACATCGTTCTGCCGGAATGACTGAATGGGCTATCAGAACTGCTCAGGGTGCTGCGGCACATCTGCCGGTCGCCAGGGTGACCAATCTCGCTGATTCGATTGAGAAGCTTAAAGAAAAAGGTTTTTGGGTTATTGGGCTCGATGGTGCCGCTGATAAGATTTTTACCGAAGTTGTGTACAGTGGCCCGGTTCTGCTGGTTGCAGGCGGAGAAGACGCCGGACTGGGAGAGAGAGTGAAGAAAAGCTGTGATGAGCTGGTGGCTATTCCTCTGAAAGGCAGAACCACCTCTTTGAACGTCTCTGTCAGTACAGCGGTAGTTCTCTATGAAATTTGCCGCCAGAAAGATTTTTTTCAAAATAATTAAAAAAGTTATTGACATAAAAACAGAGCTGCTTTATAATCCGACAATACCGTTAGCACGGTACAGTTCTTTTTGAACTGTGTCGCCGGCGTAGCTCAATTGGCAGAGCAGCTGACTTGTAATCAGCAGGTTGCGGGTTCGAGTCCCATCGCCGGCTTGACAAACGGAGGGATGCCCGAGTGGCTAAAGGGGGCAGACTGTAAATCTGTTGGCTAGCGCCTACGTTGGTTCAAATCCAACTCCCTCCACTGAGTGCCCGTGTAGCTCAGACGGTAGAGCACTTGCATGGTAAGCAAGAGGTCACCGGTTCAATCCCGGTCGCGGGCTTTTATTAGTTACGAAAATTTAAGTAAAAAATGATTTCCCATTTTTTTCAGGAGGACGCCACATGGCTAAAGAAAGTTTTGTTCGAACCAAACCGCACGTAAACGTCGGAACTATTGGTCATATCGACCATGGTAAAACCACACTCACAGCTGCTATCACAATGACAGCTGCAAAAGCTGGCGGAGCTAAAGTTATGAATTACGCCGATATCGACTCAGCTCCTGAAGAAAAGGCTCGTGGTATTACTATTAATACAGCCCACGTTGAATACGAAAGCCCCAAACGCCACTATGCACATGTGGATTGTCCGGGCCACGCTGACTATATCAAAAACATGATCACTGGTGCAGCCCAGATGGACGGAGCTGTTCTCGTTGTTGCCGCTACTGATGGCCCGATGCCACAGACTCGCGAACACATCCTTCTTGCTCGTCAGGTTGGCGTGCCAAAGATCGTTGTATTCCTCAACAAAGTTGATCAGGTTGATGATGAAGAACTTCTCGACCTCGTAGAACTCGAAGTTCGTGATCTTCTCAGCAACTATGAATTCCCTGGCGATGATACTCCAATCATCCGTGGTTCTGCTCTTAAAGCTGTTGAAGCTGGCGGAGACGGCCCAGCTTGCGAATGCATCCATCAGCTGCTCACAGCTCTCGATGATTACATTCCAGAACCAGAAAGACCTCTCGACAAGCCTTTCCTTCTCCCAATCGAAGACGTATTCACCATCACTGGCCGCGGTACTGTTGTTACTGGCCGTGTTGAACGTGGTATCGTAAAAGTTGGCGACAAGGTTGAAATCGTTGGTATCAGAGACACTCGCGAAACTACCGTTACTGGTGTTGAAATGTTCCGCAAGCTTCTCGACCAGGGTCAGGCTGGCGATAACGTGGGCGTTCTGCTTCGCGGTATCGACAAAAACGATGTTGAACGCGGTATGGTTCTTGCCAAACCAGGCAGCATCAAGCCTCACAAAAACTTCCATTCTCAGGTTTACATCCTGAGTAAAGAAGAAGGCGGACGTCATACTCCATTCTTCTCAGGCTACAGACCTCAGTTCTATTTCAGAACCACTGACGTGACTGGCGTTGTTCAGCTTGGCGAAGGTAAAGAAATGGTTATGCCTGGCGATCGCGCTGAATTCCAGTGCGAACTGATCACTCCGATCGCCTGTGAAGAAGGTCTCCGCTTCGCTATCCGCGAAGGTGGCCGCACAGTAGGCGCCGGCGTTGTTACAAAAATCGTCGAATAATTGTTGTTAACTATAGGGGGCGGGCTGGCCCGCCCCCTTGTATTCTTCTCAGGCCGACGATGTCGGCTTTTTTAAGCGAGGTAACGTTATGCGAGAAAAAATTACTTTGACATGCACTTCATGTAAGCGCAAAAACTATATGTCCATGAAGAACAAGCGTAACGACCCGGATCGCATCGAGTTGAAGAAGTATTGCTCTGCAGAACGCAAGCATACCATTCACAGAGAAGGCAAGTAAGGGTCTGGTTACAGACATAGGCTAATAGCTCAATTGGCAGAGCACCGGTCTCCAAAACCGGGGGTTGGGGGTTCGACTCCCTCTTGGCCTGTTGAATTACCCCAATTTGAAGAACGAGGGTCACATGAGTAAAATTGCATCCTGGTGGAAAGATACGGCCCGTTTTTTACGGGAAGTGTGGATCGAAGTTCGACCAAACAACGGTCGGGTTTCATGGCCCACATTTGAAAACGTGAAACTGTCAACGAAGGTTGTTATAGTTTCTTCAATTGGCCTCGGAGCGTTTATTGGTTTACTCGACGTTATTTTCGGGAAGATCCTGACAATGATCGTCGGTGGTGGAAGTGTGTAAGGTTAAGCTGTGGACATTCTAAAAGCAAAATGGTATGTGATCCATACAAACTCAGGATCAGAATACAAAGTTAAGAAGAACCTCGATAATCGTGTTGAACTTCTTGGCAAAAAAGACAGCATTTTTCAGGTTTTAGTACCTGAAGAAAGTGCTGAACGTGTCCAGGACGGCGAACGCGTTACCCAGACCCGCAAGATTTACCCTGGTTATGTTCTAGTTCAGATGAACATGGACGACGATACCTGGACTGTTGTAAAAAACACCCCTGGTGTGACAGGTTTTGTGGGACTCGGCAACAAACCGACCCCGCTGCATGAAAAAGAAGTCCAGAACGTGCTTCGCGCAGCCGGAATCGGACCACAACGTTCCGCTGCAATGACTCCTATTGGATTCACCGAAGGCCAGACAGTAAAAATCATCGATGGTCCATTCACAGACTTTATCGGTGTAATTAAAGAGATCAATCAGGAAAAGCGCAAGGCCAAAGTGCTTGTCTTCATCTTTGGTCGCGATACCGCGATCGAAGTCGATCTCATTCAGCTCGAAGAAGCCTGATAATAAGAAGAATACGTTCTTAGAAGGAGTTATAAGTTATGGCCAAGAAATTAATAGCTATCGTTAAATTGCAGATTCCGGCTGGTAAGGCAAACCCGGCTCCTCCGGTTGGTCCAGCTCTTGGCCAGCATGGTGTTAACATCATGGACTTCTGTAAGAACTTCAATTACAAGACGGCCAAAGAAGGCGACTCGATCATTCCGGTTGAAATTTCAATCTTCGCTGATCGTTCTTACACCTTCATTACCAAAACGCCGCCTGTATCGTTCTTGCTGAAGAAAGCCGCTGGCATCGCCAAGGGTAACCAGACCCCAGGCAGAAGCAAGCTCGGCAAAGTCACCATGGCTCAGGTCAAGGAAATCGCAGAAAAGAAGATGCCCGATCTTACCGCAGCAGATCTTGATGCGGCAATCAACACTGTTAAGGGCACTGCCCGCAGCATGGGCATGGAAGTCGTTGATTAATAGCCATACCCGTCTATGGTAAGCTGACTATCGAAGAAAGGAGGAAGCAAGGAATGCCGAAACACTCAAAGCGTTATAATAACCTGACCAAAGGTCTTGAAGCTTTAAAAGTGTACACTCTTGAAGAAGCTTTTGAGAATGTTAAGAAAACCGCTACTGCCAAATTCGATGAAACCATCGATATCGCTGTTAGAACCGGTCTTGATCCCAAGTATGCCGATCAGCAGCTCAGAGGCAGTTGTGTTCTCCCTCACGGGACTGGTAAAACTACCAGAGTAGCCGTTTTCGCCGCTGGTGAAAAAGCTACTGAAGCTACAAACGCTGGAGCAGACTTCGTTGGCGCAGAAGATCTCGTCGCCAAAATCGAAGGAGGCTGGCTGGATTTTGATGCTGCCGTTGCAACACCCGACATGATGAGATTTGTCGGTAAACTTGGTAGAATTCTTGGCCCCAGAAACCTGATGCCCAACCCAAAAGTTGGAACCGTAACTCAGGATGTGGCTAAAGTAATTACCGAACTTAAAGCCGGTAAGGTTCAATATCGTGTTGAAAAAGCAGGTATCATTCATACCGCCATTGGAAAAGCTTCTTTTGATGCTAAAAAGCTCAAAGAAAATTTTCTCGCCTTCTTCCAAGCTATAAATAAAGCCAAGCCTTCAGGGGCTAAGGGCACTTATATCAAATCTGCTACCGTTAGCTCAAGCATGGGCCCCGGATATCAGATTGATATCAATGAAGCCAGACTTGAATCTGAAAAAGGCGCTGTCTGATTCTGATTTAAGCTGACTGGTCGAAGACCGCAGGTCAATCGTAATTGATCGAATGATCTCCCTGCCGAGACTGAAAAACTGTAAGATTAATATCTAACCGTTTTCGGTTTTGGCACCGAAAACGGTTTTTTATTTCACACGCAAGGAGGTGAAAAATTTGAAAGATATCAGCCACAAGGAAGATTACGTTAAGGAAATTCAGGAAAAACTTGATAAATCTCAGGTTGTTGTTCTCGCTAATTGTGAAGGCGTTTCTGTTACCGACATGACCGCTTTGCGTAAAGCCATTCGTGAAAGCAATTCTGAAATCCGCGTTGTAAAAAATACTCTGGTTCGACGCGCGCTGCACAACCTTAATATGAACGAACTCGAAGATCATATGAAAGGTTCTACCGCCGTTACCTTTGGATATGAAGATCCCATCGCTCCTGTTAAGGCTCTCTTTGATTTCACCCAGAAAGCAAAGAAATTCACCTTTAAAGCAGGTTACATGGATGGAAAACCATTGACTGTAGAACAGCTCAATGCTCTTTCCAAGATTCCTGGCCGTCAGGAACTCTACTCTATGTTGGCATCTGCCGTACAGGGTCCGATTCGCAAACTGGCATGTGTTCTCGATGCTCTTCGCACCAAAAGAGAAGAAGCCGACGGAGCCGCAGCCTCATAATTACCGGGCTTTTGCCCAGCAAACTGTATTTGCATAAGAATTTATAAGGAGTTTTAAAATGACTAACGAACAGATTCTCGAGCACATCGAAAAGATGACAGTTCTCGAACTTTCTGAACTTGTTAAAGCTATCGAAGAAAAATTTGACGTAACCGCTGCTGCTCCAGTAGCAGTTATGGCCGCCGGCGCTGCTCCAGCAGCCGCTGAAAAAGACGAATTTGACGTTGTTCTCGAAGCCTTCGGCTCCAACAAAATCAACGTTATCAAAGTCGTACGTGAACTTACAGGCATGGGCCTCAAAGAAGCTAAAGACCTGGTTGACTCAGCACCTAAGACTGTTAAAGACGGTCTCACCAAAGCTGATGCTGAAATGATGCAGAAGAAACTCGAAGAAGCCGGCGCAAAAGTCGCTCTCAAGTAATTCTTTTACTTCGTTCAAAAAACCGCCTCTTTACGAGGCGGTTTTTTTTATTTCTACCCATTGTTGCGATTCATGGAGCCTTTCTGGTAGCCGTCGACATCGAGGGCGATGTGCTTGAAGCCCAGGTTTTTAAGGTCTTCTGAAATGCTTGCCACTTTATCGAGAGCATCGTGCAGCTCGCTGTTTGCAACTTCTATTCTCGCGATTTCGCCGTGATGGCGCAGGCGAAAATAGTCCAGACCTGCTTTTCTCAGCATGATTTCGCCTTGCTCGATCTGTTTCAGCTTTTCAGCGGTTATTTTCTGATTAGTTACAATTCTTGTCGCCAGGCAACTCTGTGCCGGCCTTATAAGTTCAGGCGCGCCAAGATTTCGCAAAGCCTCTGCTACCATGGTTTTGCTGAAACCGCATTCTTTTAGCGGGCTTCTTACATGCAATTCTGCCAAAGCCTGCTTGCCCGGCCGGTAATCGTCATCGTCATCGATTACCGAGCCGTCACAAAGAACGGCATTGCCGGCTTTTTCAAGCAATAAAGAGAAAATCGCCTTTTTGCAGTGGTAGCAGCGCTTGTCGGAATTGCAAACAACAGTTGAATTGCTTAAAACATCGATCTTTATTTCCTGCAAATTCAAATCGAATCGTTTGGCTGTGGCCTGGGCGATGTTTATTTCGCTTCGCGACATGAACTCTGAGTTAACCAGCAATGCCACATAGGATTCGGGAATGTATTTTTTCGCCATCAGTGCCAGAAACGAACTGTCCATACCACCGGAAAAGGCGATCGCAACATGTCTGGTTTCAACGAGAAAGTTTTTTAGTTTATTGATTGCGTCTTGCATAAGGCAATTTTAACCTATTGTCTTTCTTCTGCCAATAAGCAGAATTCTTTTCAGCAAGCCTGTGCCGGAAAAAGAGAAAGCCGGCGCAGAGTTGTACGCGCCGGCCTTCAGCAAAAAATTTGCAGTTAGAATTTAAGTTCCATGCCAAGGGTTGTGCGACGACCGTTGCGATAATAGATCGGGTCTATCAGCAACCCCATTTTGTTCTTACTGTCTGAACCCTGAACCAGAACGATGTTATCATCATCGGTTAGATTTTCTACGTTGATATAAACAGCGAAATTCTTTGTGAATTGCTGTCGAATCGATAGATCAAAACAGGTTGAAGCTTTTACTTCAGGGTAGTTTGTTGCTTTGCCCGCCGAATCAAGAGTTTGAGTGGCTCTGGTTTTGCCCTGATGTTCGCAGACCAGCATGGCGCTCGTCTTGCCGTTGTGATAATGCGTGCCGCCGATCATGCGAAAATCTGGTTTGGCGACCAGACGCAAATCGTTGCTTTTATCTTTGGCAGTTTCAAATCTGGTATAGCTTAGCCAGGCATCGAGATTGGCTCTGATCTGGCCGTTGATGCCGAGTTCCCAACCATTTATCTCGGCTTCGTCAATGTTTGTGTAATATGAATCTTTTGCCGCCAGGGTGCCAACACCAGGTATGAAGCCCCCGGTGGCGGTAACGGTCTGGGAAATCTTGTTTTCCATGTCAGAGCAGAATCGCGCAAGATTGGCCTGCCAGTTGTTGTTGATCTGATAACCCAGTCTGAATTCAAGATTATCAGATTCTTCAGGTTCAAGCGTTTCATTGCCGAAAACCCGTTTATTTCGATAAAGCTCCTGAATGTTGGGAAAACGAACCGTGCGGCTGATGCCAAACCCGAGGTTAAGTCTGTTTGTCAGCATGTAGTCTGAATCTATCGACCAGGAAGTTTCTCTGTCATTTTCGAAAGATTCGTCGCTTCTTGCGACCAGATGAACATTCAGCTTGTCTGAAGCGGTAATCGTGTCGCTGACGAAGAAACCTTTCGTTTCAAGCCATTCGTTGTTTATGCCTGGCTTAACGGTGTGACCCATGTCTCTTACGTCCTGTCGCTGTCCACCAAGAGTAAGTAGATGTTTTTTACCGGCTTTGAAGTTGTAAAGGATTTCCCAGGTTTTCATGTCTATGGTTACATCGTCTGCCGG
>JASURT010000109.1 GCA_030446435.1 Candidatus Ozemibacter sp. | reverse complement strand
GGGGCATAGAGAGCGACTTAGAGCGAGGTTCGACAGCACCGGTCTCGATGGTTTTGCCGATCACGAAATACTTGAATTTGTCTTGTTCATGGTCATACCGAGACAAGACACAAAGCCAGTTGCAAAAAGACTTTTAAAAGAGTTCGGCTCGCTTGAAGCCGTTTTCGCAGCTTCTGCTGAAACTCTGGTAAAAGTAAAGGGGGTTGGCGACAAGTCAGCTCGCTTTCTAACTCTTGTAAGAGAAGTTTCAAAGCTGATGGCAAAAAGAAAAGCTTTTGGCTCGATGCCGGTCATTTCTTCAGCCTCTGCATTGATGGAATATCTTGGCACCACCATGGCAAACCTGCCTGAAGAGCAATTCAGAGTGATCTTCTTTGACAATTCTAACCGAATTATCAAAGATGAGGTTCTTTCTCATGGAATCGAAGACCAAACCGCAGTTTACCCGAGAAAAGTCGTAAAAAGAGCCCTGTTGTTAAATTCTACCGGAATTATCGTTGTACACAACCATCCCACCGGACAACTTACCCCTTCAAACGCAGATCGAAACATTACCCGGGCGCTGGTTGCAGCGGCCGAGTCACTTGATCTTCGCTTTCTCGACCACATTATCGTTGGCCGGGAAGGCAAAGGTTACTTCAGCTTCAGAGAAAACGGGCTTTTGTAGTTACTTTTCCACGCCAGACAAAAAGCCGTCAGGCTTATCGCTTTTAGAGAGAAGATCTCTGATTTTTCCATAAAGAACTTCAAGACCGGCGCGGTTAGAAGCACCCTGAGGTATGATCAGGTCTGCCAGATAGCGCGAGGGTTGTACCATGTTAATGGCGGCGTCTCTGACTGTGTTTTCATACTGGGTAATAATGCTTTTTACGGTTCGGCCACGCTCGATATGGTCGCGTTTGATTCTTCTTATTATCGCGCGGTCAAGGGGTACATCGACGTAGATTCTGAGATCCAGAAGAGGCATCAATTCAGGAATATTGAAAAGAAGAAGCCCCTCTACGATTAAAATCGGGTGAGGGGCTACTTCTACTGTTTCTTTCAGTCTGTCAGAGGTTTTGAAATCATATATCGGTCGTTGAATGGTTTTGCCGCTTCTCAGATCGTTAATATGTTTGATCAGTAAACCGGTCTCGAGTGCGTCAGGGTGGTCATAATTCAGTATTTTGGGTTTGTCCTTTTTTGCGTAATAATACATGTCGTGTTCAAGAACACCGATTTTCCCGGGGAATCTCTCGAGAACTGCTCTTGAAACACTACTCTTGCCGGAACCTGATAAGCCACATATGCCAATGATATACATGGCGATAATTTATCATAAGAAGTGGAAATTACATAACAAAAAAAACATAAAAAAATGCCCGCAATTCAACCATAGGGTTGATTGCGGGCATTTTATGTCGTCAGCTTAAAAGACTGTTAAGGGTTTCGGCAATTTTATCTGCTGAAAGGCCGAATGAAGCCAGAAGTTCTTCGGGGGTACCCGATTTTGGCACGCTGGTGACTGCAACATGTTTCATGGCGGTAATATTACCGGCAAGATTAAGTGCAACCGCGCTGCCAACGCCGCCTTCCGGGGCATGTTCTTCAAATACGGCAACTTTTCCGCCGCCAGCCTTGACTATTTCTGTCAATTCCGCTGTTGGGAAAGGCTTGAGGCAGTAAAGATCGACCAGCTGAATTGAATCAGCGTTCTTAACGTTCTTGAGGGCTGCCAGGATTTCGTGAATGATCACGCCTGAAGAAATTACGGTCAGGGTGGGTTTGTCAGATTTCTTCAGCAGCTTCAGTCCACCGATAGGAAATTTTTCATTCTTATCGTAAATTACTTCATTAGCAGGTCTTGAAAGTCTTACGTAGCCAGGACCATCATGTTTGGCAAGATTCACGATGCAGTTGTAGGCAGAAACCGCGTCAGACGGATAAAATACCGCGCCATTCGGAAGGGTTCTGAAAGCTGCCAGGTCTTCAAGGGCCATCTGTGAAGGGCCATCTTCGCCGATAGAGATACCAGCATGGGTTCCGAGAAATTTCACTTTCAGGCCGGAAAGGGCGGCCATGCGCACCTGGTCAAAAGCTCTTGCGAGAAATGCGCCAAAGGTTGCTGCGAATGGAATCAGACTTCTTGAAGCAAGGCCTGCGGCAACGCCGGCCATGTTCTGTTCAGCGATGAAGCATTCAATAAATCTTTCGGGATATTTTTCGCCGAATTTCTGAGCGTAGGTTGAGTTTTGAGTATCACCATCGATGACCCATACTCTTTCTTCTGCTTTACCAAGGGCAACGAGGGCGGTGCCCACAGCCTGACGGGTCGCAGCCTTTTCGCCTTTTTCGTAGGGCGCAAGCTCGACTTCAGCTGTAAAAGGTCCTTCTTTTATTGCGCCTGAAATTTCAGCAGGTTTGGCGATGGCTGGGGCCGGTGGAGTTTTCATCAGGTCCTGGCTTACTTCTTCAAGAGCTTCTTCCAGGCCTTTTCCCGGCATAATTGGTTTTCCGTGCCAGTTATCCTGATCGGCAACTTTGCTCAGACCGCCGCCTTTAAGGGTTTTGGCGATTATACAAACGGGTTTGCCGCTTACGTTAAGGGCCTGATCAAAAGATTTCAAAACCTGTTCGATATCGTGGCCGTCTTCAACTACGATTGCTTCCCAGCCAAAAGCTTCTACTTTTCTGGCATAGGTTCTCATATCGTGGCCGTGCATGGTTTCGCGACTTTGTCCAAGACGGTTTACGTCGATAATTGCCACGAGGTTGTCGGTCTTCAGGTTGGCTGCCAGAGCAAAGGCTTCCCAGACTGAACCCTCGGCGACTTCACCGTCACCAAGTATAACAAAAGTTCTGGCGCCATTTTTTACCACTGCTTTTTGCTGTTGTGATATTCCAAGTCCTACAGAGAGGCCCTGGCCAAGTGAGCCGGTGGCGACATCAACGAAAGGCAGAATCGGCATCGGGTGCCCTTCAATTCTTGAACCCATTTTACGCAGGGTAAAAATTTCTTCTTCTTTAAGATAACCGGCTTCACACCAGGCCGCATAAAGTGCCGGTGCCGCATGACCTTTTGAAAGAACCAGCCGGTCATTGGCGTGTGAACCAGGGTTGTTCGGGTCATAGCGCATAACCTTGAAGAAAAGAGCAGAAAGAATTTCTGCAATCGAACAACAGGAAGTAGGGTGTCCTGAGCCTGCTTCTGCGGTGGTTTTGAGAGATAGCCAGCGAATTCTGGCTGCACGGTGCTTCAATTCTTTAACTAATGACAAATCGTAGGACATATTCCCTCCTGAAAATTATTCTTTTGTAAAGATCATAATAGCTTTAAACAAAAGTGAGGGACTAGTCAACAGAAAAAGCGGTCAGCAAAATTTAATTTTAGCCCGGCCCTGATTCAACCCCAAGTTTTACCTTGTTTCTACCTTTACCAGGCCTGGCGACCTTTTTGGATTTGAGTGAAGTTTCCCAGGCTTCAATCTGAAGAAGAACGGGTTTTACCGCTTTTTTACAGATAATTAGTTCCGGAATTCGTGGCAATACGATGTAGGCTACAAGAATTGAAGACCAGATAAGAAACCACGAAGAATCGGCGGCAGGGTTGTAAGAAAAATTTGTTATCAGATCGATCAATGAAGAAGACCAGATGGCGGGAATCAATGTTCTTATCGTCGAAGCGATGAATATCGATGGGTAAACTGCGCCCGCAGGTTTATCTTCGCCAAGCATGTGACCGACGACCAGATCAACCGTTCTCAACGGATATGATAGATACACCCTTGCCCAAAAAGATAAAGAAGCCACGCCGGCTTCAGATTCTTCAATCGAGCTGCGCACGGGTTGGGGCAGTTTCTCTGTCCAGCCTTTGCGTCGAGCAAGATATACAGCAATTATGCTGGCATGTATCTGTGCTATTACCGTAACCACAAATGCAAGTAAAAAACCTGCTACGACGTAGGTCGGTGCAAAAATAAGAATTGATGGAACACCCAACAAAAGCAGCATCACCAAGGCAAGAAAGACGAAAAACCATACGTATACCGGTAACAATTCTGCGGTGACCGAAATCTGGGTGGTTAGAGTCTTAAGCTCGGCCTGACCAAGCCCTTCCTGGTGGCCGGAGCTTAACAGCGCAAGCGTGCCTGCCAGAAGAACCGCAAATAATATAAAGCTGACCCATCTGACTGTAATCTGTTTGTTGTAATTCCACATGGGAAAGAAATGTATGTATAATCATGGTAAAAGCAAGAAAAAATTGTAGCCTGTTTAAAGGCTAAAGAAAAAATTTGCTTGTTGTTAAACTCTTTTATTTGTGATACTGTGTAATTGGAAATTCCTTCCCACTAGTAGCAGAAGATATTCAGGAAGAATTTTAAGTCTCCAGGGAGCTTAAACATCAGTTATGTCAGAAGAATTTTCTCTAACGCATCAGGTAGACGGTTCAGTTCTGGTAATTAGAACCAATGGATACTTGAATGATCTTGGTGCTGAGCAGGTAGATGAAATATGCTCTGACCACCTTGAAAAGGGAATAAACAAGATAGTAATCAATCTTGAGCAGTCTCCTTTAATCAACAGTATCGGGATTTCAATTCTTATTGGTGTTATCGAGGCTATCGAGGAGTCAGAGGGTGCTTTGGCTTTTACCAACCTTACTCCTACCAATAGAAAGACTTTTGAAATGATGGGGCTATTGCAGTTTGCCGAACCGTTTGACACCGAAGAAGAGGCCGTTAAAAAATTTAAGGGTTAAAAACCGATATGTCTGAACAGTTGTCTGCTTTAGAACAAAAAATGCAGCAGCAGGTGCTGCGGTATGAATATGTTCTTGAAGCGTTGAGTGATATCGGCGATGAACTTTGTCGTGTAAGCAGTTTTGATGCCCAGTTAAAGTCGTTACTTCACCTTCTTTTGGGTACCCTTGGGGTTCGAAAAGGAGGAATTTTTCTTTTTGATACCTTTAAAAGCAAAGTATCTTTACGCTGTGCCTGGAAGCTGGCTCACAAGTCGGGAGATTACGACACGACTCAGGAAGAAATTTCCGCACTTGAAACCAACACAGACGACATAACCTTCAGGGTTAAAGATTTTCCTTATTTACAGGGCATTTTAAAAGAGTTTGAAGAAGACCGGCTTGATTGTATAAGTGTTCTGAAAGTTCGGGAAAAACTCATTGGTTTTCTCGTAGTAGGGCACAAGCTTAAAGACGTCGCTCTGGCAGATAAAGAGATGACATTTTTGAAAACTCTTTCTCGTAATATTGCCGTTGCGATCAATAACTTTCTTTTGCTTTCAGAACTGCGCGAAGCAAATGTTCGGCTTGACGAAAAGATTCAGGAAGTCAGCATTCTTTATCAGGCTTCGCAGATGATTTCATCAGAGCTGCAGCTGCAGGCCCTTCTGGACATGGCCATGAGCGCGATTGCTGAAATAACTGAGATCGAAAGAGGTTCTACCTGGCTCTTTGAAGAAGAACACAAGGCTTTCAGCCTGATGAGCCACCTGGGTAACGCAACCGATTTGCCCGACAATCTGAATCTTGGTGATTCACAGGTTTTGTTGCATGCTTTCGAAAAGAAAGATTATTTTCCCTATGAAAAAGGCAATGACGAGCCATTCGAGCTTAATCGTGCCGATGAAAAACTGTTTGGCAATTCATTCATCGTTGTGCCAATCGTGCATCAGGGCGAATTTCTCGGTCTGGTACATCTTTGCGGATGCCCCGAGGGTAATGGCTTTACAGAACGTGATATCAGGCTGATCAAGGTTTTCACCGTTCAGCTGGGTGCAGCGGTCAAAAATGCACAGCTTTATGAGCAGGCAATTACCGATGGTATGACCAAACTTTATCTGCATCGATATTTCAAGCAACGTTTGTATGATGAAATCAAACGTGCGACCAGATTCAAAAGAAATCTTGCATTGATAATGGTCGATATCGATCATTTCAAAAGCCTCAACGACAACTATGGTCATCAGACCGGTGATGAGGTCTTGAAGCATGTTGCCGCGATTTTGCGGCGTGCGGTAAGAACTCATGATTTGCCGGTAAGATACGGTGGGGAAGAATTTGCACTGGTTTTGCCCGAGACCGATATGATCGGTGCTGTAGCGGTTGCCGAAAGAGTGCGCCGTTCAATCGAAACCGATTATCTTGAAGTCAGCGGTGTGGTTTTAAAAGTAACCGCCAGCTTCGGCGTATCGGTGTACCCTGATTGTGCAGATGACATGGATTCATTGATTAAAGCCGCCGACGTTTCTCTCTATTGGTCGAAAGAGCACGGTAGAAACCAGGTAACAGCGGCACCAAGCAAGGTTTCGCGCGAAGCCGGAGCCTGATTCAAAAACAATGTAAAATTTCCGGGATTTTCAGGAAATTTTCGAGCGACCACATTTCTTTAACAGCATGATTTTTCCCTGACTCGGGGTCAGTTCGTCTTTCAATACCTCCCAGCCTTTTTCCGGTAAAAGTGAAAGTTCACTCTGATCAAAGGGTCTGACAAGCATGCCGCGGTTGGTTCCTTTGAAGAAAACTATGGAACCATCATCTTTGATGATCGCATTGGTGTCATTGAGTAGTTCTGAAAAACTGTCCAGTGTCAGTAAGACGACTCCGTCAGGCCGTAGAACGCGAAAAGACTCGTTCAGAGCTTGTTCAAAGCCCTCTTTGTCGAGATAGTCAAATATGTGATGGGCGAGAATACCGTCGATTGAGTCGTTGGCCAAAGGTAGTTTTCTTGCGTCACCGGTTAAGACCTGGCCTTTCAGGCTTTCTTCGAAGAAATTGTTTTTCATCACTCTGGCGGCCTTGAATGAAAGATCGAGTCCGATTATGTTGTAACCTACCTGGCTTAAATACAGACTGTTGCGGCCTTCGCCGCTGCCAAGATCAAGAATTACACCGTTTCTGGGAACATGGTTGAAGAGATGTTGCACCAGTTTTGCAGAGGGGGCAATCATTCCGTGAAATTTTAAAAATCTTGCCCAGGTTTTATCCCAGTAAGTTCTTGCCTGAACTTCAATCTGGTTATCCATGGTCTTCTTTTCCTTTGAACTCAATTGAAACAGCGGTTATGTCATCATGTTGACCCGCATTTTCTGAATATCTCGCCAGAACTTTTTCGAGATCTTCGGCAGGGTTGGCTGCTCTTGGTCTGGCAAGAAACTTCTTCAAGCCGCTGACTCCGAATTCATCACCTTCGGCGTTTCTTGCTTCGGTGACGCCATCTGTATATAGAAACAGCAGGTCATCGGTCTTCATCTTGAATGAGATAGATTTGTATTCATAACTGTCGAGAATGCCCAACGGCATACAGCTGACATTTTTCTCGTGAAGAACGAGTTCCATGCCCCGGCCCGAAACGACAAATGCCGGATTATGACCTGCACTTGATAATTCTATTTCACCTGTCTCTGCATTAATTATAACGTACATCGCGGTGATAAATCGATCCGGGGTAATATTTTTTGCTATGACTTTGTTGGCCCGCGTCAAGACTTCGTCTGCCGTGATTTTGTCCAGCTCCATTGTTGACAGAGTGGTTTTAAAAACAGTCATGATTATCGCTGCGGGTACATTTTTGCCAGAAGCATCGGCGATGACTACGCCAAGACGATTTTTACCGAGAACGAAAAAATCATAGAAATCACCACCGACTTCGGCGGCTGATTTCCAGAGTTTTGAAATCTTAAGATTATTTACTTTAGGAATAGAATATGGAAGCAGGTTGTCTTGAATTTCTTTGGCCATATTCAACTGTTCATCGAGATTGCGCTTTACATCGCGCTCGTGAAGCAGGTTGTCGGTTTCAATGATCGATGCTAGCTGGCTTGCGATGATCTGAATGAAAAAGATGTCCTGCCAGGAAAGCCTGGTATTGGGGTCTACGAAATAAAGAAAAAGCAGACCGAGCTCTTTTTGTTCTTCGTCGGGGTCATCGAGAGGCAAATTCAGTGGTTCGGTAAAAACACATCCGCGCAGTCCTCGTTCATATTCTCTATTTGCAAGCGTGGGCAGGTCGCTAAGTTTTTGCGGAGCATACACCGCCTGGAAAAAGCTGTTATCGTCTGCGCCTGTTTTTATGCCGGGGTCATTTTCGTAAAAGTAACCGGTCAAACCAAGGTCTGCCGGAATGATTTCTTCGCTGGACAAAGTTGTGTCGCCAGGGTTCCAGCCGGTTGATTCGCAATATGGAAGAAATTCTTCTTTTGTCTGAACGAATTTTTCTGAGAATTCAGGGTCACCGAGTCTGACGAAATAGCTTTTCATTTTGCCAGGGTCATCAGGATGCGGCTTCTCTTTTTTTCTCATTACCTTCAAAAGGTCTATTTTCGGGCATTTCGTTATCAGCTGGTCGAGAATGAAGTCAATAGCTTTTTCAAGTCTTTCATTCGGGTTGTCAATTCTCTTTTGCGTTTCGTGCAGCTCACGATAAACATGAGTCAGGCTGTGAATCGATTCTAGATAACTTCGGTTTACGTCAGCCTGAAGATTAAGTTTGTGCCCCATCATCTGAAAAGCTTTTGCCAGTGAATCGATCTCTTCGGTGTTCGAAGTTGGTATGCTCTGAATTTCTTCACCCAGTTTGAAGTTTTCGATTTGTCGGTTCAGCTCTTTCAATGGCCCACCGATTTTGGCGGGAATCGAAAGATTAAGATAAATACCTGCAATCAGCACCAGAATCAGAAAGGCCAGAATTATTCTATGGTTGTTGGTAGCGTGCCGCTTTAACTGGTCAGATATCGAAAAAATCTGGCCCCAGTAAAACTCTGCTTCTGAGGCAGCTTTTTCTATGCCAGTTTTTCTAAGCTCTGCAAGCTGAGCCAGATTTCTCGCCAGCCGATCTTCAATTTCCATCAGGTCGCTTTCGGGGGCTTCAAGAACGTTTCTAAGGCGCTGAAATGAATCGTAAAAGGCGCGAATTTTTTTTTCGATCTGATTCAAGACTCTTTTATGCAAAGAGGTTGTACTTTCCTGAATCGAGTTTTCTAATAGAAACATGATCGCTCTTAGACGGTTTTCGACCCTTGCTGCCGCTTTTTTTCCCTGATTCGGATCGGTGGCCTGTGCCGTAGATCCGCTTTTCTGGCTGATATAAAGGGCAATCTCAGTTTCAGCCAGAAGAAGGTCTTTATCTATGCGCGAAATTTTGTTCATCAACGATGAAGTATTACCAAGTGAAGCCTGAAAATCAGGGTTTTTCAATGCGCTGTTGAAGTCGGTAAGCATTTTCTTGAATCGGTCAAGCAGGTTTATGACTTCGGCTTTCATGCCAAGTGTGGCTTTTTGTCGGCTTAGTGCCTTTTTCAGATGCAGCCGGTTTCGATTTGCCTGCAGCAGGTAATACGAAGCAAGCTGTTTGGTAAAGCTTGCGCATAAATGTTCGAGGTAACGCAGGTTTTCTTTACGTTCCGGAATCTGTATCAGATTGTCGAGTCTTTCAACGACGTTTTCAAGGTTTTCGATGTCTTTTTTATAAAGGTTTTCATCCGTATCTTTGTAAATTGAAAGACTGTCGTTTGCTGCCTGAAAAACCTGGTTCCAGTTATCGGCAAAGCGCTCGTAAGTTCTTGCAATGGTTACATTGCGGGGCAAAACGGTTGTGACAAAACCGTCAATGTCCAGATACGACATCGAAGTAAGTGCCATAAAAATCAGGATGACACCAAGGACGACCGAAATGCCTTTGGTCAGCCGTCTTTGTAGACTCATTTTTTCGAGCCTCCAGATTTGTTAGACATTAAATCTGAAGTTGATAATATCTCCATCCTGAACAATATACTCTTTTCCTTCCAACCTTGAAAGCCCCGCTGCTTTTACGGCAGCCATGCTGCCCTTATCGACAAAGTCTTTGTAGGCAACGACTTCGGCCCTGATGAAGCCTCTTTCGATGTCAGAATGAATTTTGCCGGCGGCTTTTTGTGCGCTCAGCCCTTTTTGAATCGGCCAGGCTCTGACTTCATCTTCACCAACGGTAAGAAAGCTGATGTAGTTGAGAATATTATAGGCCTGAGTTATCAGGCGATTTCTTCCAGACTCTTTAATGCCGAATTCTTCAAGAAACGCGGCTTCTTCTTCAGGTGAAAGATCCGAAATTTCCATTTCTGTTCGGGCAGAAATGAGCATTGGTTCCCAACCACGTTCATTGCAGACCTTTTTGAAGCTTTTCACGGTTTCATCATTGTCGGCATCGGCAAATTGGTCGTCAGAACAATTGCCGACCAGAAGAAGCGGTTTATGGGTTAAAAATCTGAAACCTCTTAGAGAGTGCATCTGTTCTTCAGTAAGCTCAAGGGTCGAGATGAATTTGTTGTCTTCAAGAGTTTTCTGCAGGGTTTCCATCAATTCGAGTTCGCGAACCAGCTCTGGTTTTTTGCCTGCCTTCATTTCTTTGTTCAGGCGCTCGATTTTATTGATTACCATCTCAAGATCGCTGAAAATGAACTCGAGACAGAGTTCTTCAAGATCGGCGGCCGGGTCGATTCTGTTATGTATGTGTGGTACATCTTCGCCGCCAAAGAGCCTGATAACAAGCATCAGTGCATCACAAATTCTTATGTTCGCAAGGGTCTTGCTTGCCGATTTGTTTTCATCATGGCTGATGCCGGGAATGTCTGTGAACTCTACGGTCGCATAGACAGTCTTCTTTGGCTTGAAGACGCCGGTTAAAAATTCAATTCTTTCGTCTGGAACTTTGATTACCCCGTTGTTTATTTCATCAGTCTGCACCAGGTAATCTCGTGTCTGGGCTTTGGCTCTGGTGGCCATATTAAAAATACTGGTTTTTCCTGACATTGGCAGTCCGGCCAGTCCGATTTTCATAATCAGCTCCTGTAATAGTTTTTTCAGGCATGTAATATACCATAGTTCAGCCAGTTTCTCATTAACCGAGTGAATAAAAAACGGGGCCATCTGTTTGATTGCAGATGACCCCGTTTAACTTCAAACTTTAATCTATGAGAATTCCGGCAATGTT
>JASURT010000108.1 GCA_030446435.1 Candidatus Ozemibacter sp. | reverse complement strand
TATTCGGTGCAGTCACAGTTTTCAGGGTTTTGAATAGCCCATGAAACCGAATTGTCTTCATAGTTTTCGCGATACTTCAAGCCGGAATTTACGGCTATTGTCGCCATCTGCACATAGTTGCCGGGAATACGCTCGATGCGATCTGCCATCAAGGCCAGTAGTGGGTCTTCAAAGCTGTATTTATCACTTATGTCGAGACGATTTATCTGAGGCGCGCGACCTTTGAACGGAGGAATTCTGCTGCCGAGCAAAGGTTCTGTTTTGATTCGATGAACAAGCTTCAAAACAAAATCTGAGTGCAGCTGATTTTTCGGCACAGATATTCTTAACCGACCATCGCTTTCGCGATCGATTATCTGGGCCCGACTGCTCGAGCGACTCGAAATTATTTCTGCTTTAACGAGTTTTGCATCCTGATGCCATCTTATATCTGGTATTGGCTTAATGAGAAAATCAAGCCTTTCGATCGCTGAAACCTCGGTAATTCTTACCCTGATTTTCTCTTCAAGCCTGAAATCCTGGGGTTCAAGAGAAAAAAGAATTCTTTTGAGGCTTTGTTGGTTCATAACAGATGGAAATCGCCTTAGCACTTCGCGGCAATCATTGGCAAGGTTTTCCAGCTGACCTGCATAATATCTCGCTCTTATCCAGGCGTCATGAGAATAGCCTTTATCGTCAAGTGAACGGGCAGAATTGAAGGCGCGTATCGCCGGTTCGTAATCTTCTCTTTCAAGATATTGCAAGCCGAGCATGTAAAAAGGGTAAGGGTCATCAGTGCTTTTATGTGCATATTTCTTTAGAATATCAAACGCACTTTCCCGATAGCCGGCTTTATCATATGCAGAAGCAAGGGCGACGGCAATCGAAACATCATCAGGGTTTCTTTCAAGCGCATAATTCAAAAAAACTATAGCATCAACCGGCCTCTGCATATCGTTTAACAAAAGCAACCCCGCGATATAAGCAGCCTGTGAATTTTCAGAATCGAGAGCCATGACCTTTTTGGCAATCTCTACCGAACGCGCACCATTGCCCTGAATTCTGCGATTAGCCAGAAGGCGGTTGTTCCAGAAACCAGTTTCACCAGGTACAAGCTGACATGCCTGAGCAAAGAATTTTTCGGCAACAGAAGCGTTTCCTTTCCGCAATTCATCAAGACCGCGATTATTCAAATCAACGGCTTTATTGAAAACTTCAGGGCGCGCCCTGGAAAAACTCATTTTCGGCAAATCAATTCGCAATGATCTGTCAAAGCGAGGAAACTTTTTCCCGCCGGGAAAAAATCTTTCTATTCTATGCTGTTCAAAACCTGACAGGCTGCTGCTAAGACCCAACAAAAGCCCGATCAGAAAAATAATCTTTTTCATGGCTAATATCTTATCACTCGTAATACCGGTGGACAACTTTTAAGTAAGGAAGCAGACTCTGACTAATTTCAGCCCAGGTCAATCTCGAGTCGTTCAAGAAGTATTTTGTATTCTTCGGGGGCCGGCTTGTTAAAGAAAACCTTTCGTTTAGCATATTTAAAATAGGGGAAAAGGCCAAAAGCCTCAGTGCCATCGCGTGAAAGTACAACTACCTCGCCGTGCGGCAATTCGATTCCCGGTCGTTTATCTGGCGGCAAAATCTGGGCAATAGGCCCGCTAAGATCTGCAAATGGCTCTTTTGCACCTTTAGGAGCACGCATAACGATAAGATTGTTTAAAATTGACTTTACACCCCGAAGAATGTCAGCCAGGCCTTCAACCGCCTGAGGCAAAGTTTCTTCGAGCGGTTCTATGGGATTTTTTAAATATTCATTTAGCTCTCTCAACATCATTACCGGGTTTACATCTGAAGATTCAGACAGAATATTCGCCAGAGAAAACGTGAAAAACACAGGATTTTCACGAGACTGTTTCATTGCGAGAGAAAAATTATGCAAACAACGAAGTGCGGTAGGACCGATCAGATGCCCCTTAAGACATTCTTTGATGCTTCTTTCAAGCACCTCAGACGGCGGGGCAAAAAACATACATGACTGCAGAAAACAAAGATTAAGATACGCAATAAGATTCGAGCTGACGAGCTGAATATTTTTTAGATGAATATCTGCTCTGGCCGGTTTGAAAAGATTAGCAAACGGGTCGGCAAGAAAAGATGGAAAACGGCTGATAATAGTTTGCGCAGCCGGAATCGGGGGCAGAGTTATGGCATCTTCAGGAATTTTCTCTTCAACTGTCGCTGCTT
The DNA here is from genome assembly GCA_030446435.1 of Candidatus Ozemibacter sp. GTDB lineage: Bacteria > Muiribacteriota > Ozemobacteria > Ozemobacterales > Ozemobacteraceae > DYKG01. The sequence goes on along the minus strand of JASURT010000108.1, from coordinate 8,792 downwards.
TCTTTGCAGCTTTTTCAACAACCTGAGGCGGCGTAGTTTTTGCTTCTTCAGCAGGCTTTAGCGTTACCTGGTCTGTTTTTTCAAGAGATTCTGCAGGTTGGACAGTTTCAGATGGTTCTAAGTCAGGTGTTTGATCGATTACTTCAATTTCAACTTCTTCGGTCTCGATGTCAGCAATATCCTGTTCAGGCTCATCTTGCGCTTCGGAAGTTTTTTGGAGCTGCGTTTCAGGCTGCGGTTCAGGTTCATTAACCGTAGAACTTGCTGGTTCTGCTTGGTGCCCGGAAGGAGTTTTTGGCTCAGAAGCTTCAGGGCTGACAATTTCCTGGCTGATTTCTTCAAAATCGGGCACAAGGTCTTTTTCTACATGAGCAACAGCCGGCCCTTCAGCCTTTTCAGATTCAACCCCGGCTTTATCTACATCAATTTTTTCGGCCAGCGCTCTGCCGTCGGCATCAGTATCCAAATCAAGCGAATCCGAATCGACAGACACGGATTCAAGCGTTGCAGCAACCTGATCAAGGTCTACTTCGCTGTCTATTTCTTCAAGAACCGATTGCTCGTTTTCAAAATCAATATTTTCTATCAGAGCTTTGTCTTCTTCAGCTTCAGGCTCTATTTCTTCGCCAGAGGTCGCGACCATTTCTTCCTGAAAATCTTCAAGTGAATCGGCAAAATCGGCTATCTCATCCTCGCTTGTTGCAGAAATTTCGGCTGAAATTTTTTCCTGCTCTTCTCTTTTCTTCTTTTCCTCTTCCATTTTCTGGCGGCGCTTTTCTTCCATCTGCTCTTTGAAAGAAACAAAATCTTCGCTGCTCTGTTCAGTCTTTTCACCACTTTTGTCTGATTGTTTGGCTTCATTTTTCGCCGCATCTTCGGCCTGCTTCTTTTCACGCAACCGTTTACTAACAAATGGAATCGAGTCTAAATGCTTCAATGCCTCGCGAGCTTTTTTGGAAACAAGCGGATGCTGGTGGTATTGAACCTTTGAAATAACTTTTCGCAAATCGTTGTTTATAAGCAAAGGCAAAAATGGAGCAACATTTTGCAAAACCCATTCATCGGGCGAGCCAAGTGCATAATCAAGAATAATGTTCATTTGCGCCGATGGAAGGTCTCTTACCACTCTGAATGCCGATTCTGACACCATTGGGTCAGGGTCTGTCACAAGATTCAGCACATAAGCAAAATGTGTAGGCCTGCCGCTATTAATGGCTATAGAGCAAGCCATCGCCCGTATTTCAGGATCTACATGGTTCAGACAAGCTTCGAGAAAATCAAGGGCATTGGTCGGGGTTGTTTCTGCCATTGCGCCCATGACTGCAATCAGCATTTTGCTGCTACCGTGAGAAGCCAGGTAGTCCCACATTTTTTTGGACATTTCAGAAAGTCCGGAATCTTTTTGCAGCAATTCGAGAATCTTTCTTTCAAGAGAATGATCGCGGGGAAAAGCCTCGAGAGTTAAACAGGTCTGCGCGATCAAAAGCGCGATTTCTTCATCTTTTTCGTAAAAAGCAGCCTGCCTGAGTTCAGGAATCATTTCATGAAGCCGATCAAAAAGTATTCGATAAACGGCTTCTTTTCGAATCTCTGGTTCAGTGCTGTATAAGCGCGATAATAGTTCCTTGTTCACCTGATTTCTCTCATTTCAGTTAGATCAATTCTACCTGTAACAATGGCTAAAAACAAGCTTGCACCACACGACATCGGGCAAATCGAATCTTAAAAAAGCTTTTGTATAAACAAAATCGGGCTGTCTCACAAGAGCTATTAATCGTTAACTATAAAATTCACCGTTCAGGAAAAAGTTGTTAAATTCAAAAAACCGGTCACTGAGCCTCTTTTAAGAGGTCGAAGTGCCGGTTTTCGATTCGTCATTTCGCCCCGATTTTCGGGCTCAATGACCGCCTTTTTGAAATATATCTGCGTATGGGTCAGCCCCAAGGTTGCTAAAGGTATTATGCAGCTGCGGCTACGGTTGAATCTGGCTTAACAGAAGCCTTTTCTTTACCTGTATCAGAGCTGGTCTTGGGCTTATTCTCAGTTTTCGCAGATGAGTCAGAGCCGCCTTCTGACTTTGTATCTTTTGGTGTCTCAGAATCTTTTTTCTTGGCTTCAAGATATCCAGAGTCGCGATAATCAGTTGAATAAAAGCCTGAGCCTTTAAAAATTACTGAACTGGCTGACATCAGCTTCTGCCCTGCCCCATCGCATTCCGGGCAATGCTGTGTATCAGTGCATGACATTGAATGAAAGGCGTCAAATACGTTTCCGCATTCTTTACATTTGTAGCTATAGGTCGGCATTAACCTTTCCTCCTGTGAATCGACAACCAGAATTTAGCACTCTGTTATTTCGAGTGCTAATAAAATATCATAACGCCGCAGCCTGTTCAAGAAAAATATCGCATGCATCAAGCAGGGCATCCAATGGCTCAGAAATGGAATACGCCGTACAAACAAGCTTATTCAAATCGCCATGGCTTTGCTTAAATTCTTCTGAATCAGGCGCAAGCTTTTTAAGCGCGAGAACTTTCTTTTCAATCTTTCTTCGCAAACTAGTTTCAGGCACGGCCAAAGGAATGGTGCGCACCTGAGACACCGTAATGTGAAAACTATGGTAGTTTCCACTGAACCAGGCATTGATCAAGCTGCTGTTTAAAACCGCTTCCAGATATAATTCTGACAATTGGGGGTGGTTCACAAGAATAAAGGAAAGCGAATTCTTTGGAAAAAATCCCTTATCATCAAAAGCTGCCACCAGGCGAATTTTAAGCTTCTCATTGCGAATATTCTGATACAGTAACTTTCTGCCGCTGAACACTTTTTCGTCTCCGGCATAGGCAAGATGAGGGCCGTAATCGATGTATTTACCTTCCCAGTTGATGCTGAACGGTGCCAACTCTCTGCCTTTCAATACGGGCTTATGATTTGGGCTTTTTCGCTCAGAGCTTACAAATTTTGAAATCTTGTCAGTTCGCTTTACTGATTCCTGAATTCCAACCCCAACCCTGCATAATTCGCCAAGTTTTGGGAATTCATTCGATAAATCTGAGAAAACTTTCTTCAAAGAGTCCGGAACAATTGCACGGCGCAAGCCATTGCCTTCGACAAGGCTTGCTGAATCAGCCGAATAATGTCTCAACCAGCCTTTTTCAGAGTCGTAACCAGTGTGAATCTTGACTTTAAAATCTTTATCTGCAGTTTTACCTTTCAGGTTCAACACAACCGGCAGCACACCCGGCGCGCCCGGAAAAAATCTTGTGGGCAGCAAAAACAAATCATTAACCTCTTTCGAAAAAACAAGCTCTCTTATCAGACGACATTGGTGATTTACGAGATAAGTATGCGAGGTCAGCATTATCAGCCGACCTTTTTCGGTCAAAATTTCAAGCGAATGTTCAAGAAAAAAGGTGTAAAGGTCTTTTTCGCCTTCTGAAGTCTGGTAATTTTTATGAAGAAACTCTTTCAGTTCATCGCTGAGATTAACCCGGTAAGGAGGGTTACCAATTACCAATGAAAATTTCTCAGCGGGCCTTGAAGTAAGAAAATTTTCGTTTCGCAAAACCGGCCAGCCTGATTCGGGGAACTTGCTGACCAATCGTCCAAGGCAAATCAAAAGGGCTTGTGAATCGATGTCATAACCATAAAGGTTGTTCAAAAGATTATTGCTTTTCTGATCAGTCAAGCCTTCATATTCGGCAACTGCGAGTAAAAAACTGCCATCACCGCAGGCCGGATCAAGCTTTTGCCCCTGAAGGCGCGGTTTTATGCAGTCTAAAATCTGTCTGGCAAAGCGCTGTGGAGTATAAAACTGGCCCGAAGTTCGACGGATTTTTTTCTGTCTGCTTTCAACATCCGGCAAAATTTCGTCATCGACCAATTTAACCGCAAATTCGGTATCTTCTACCCTTTCGACCCATTCAAGCAGTCGTTCTGGCGCCTTAAGAGCCGTTAGAATTGCCAGTGGAGTATCAGGCAAGTCAACAGAAAAGGCTTTCTGCATTGTTTCTTTAAACCATGCAAAAAGCCCTGTTGTCTTTTTCAAGTTAGTCAGACCGTTTCGCGCTGCTTAAGCAGGCTGTTTTTCTTTGGATTCCTGTTCTTTTCGTCGATTGATGAATTCAATCAAAAAAGCGGCGAATACGCCGAGAACACCGGCACTGAGGCCTGAAAGAATTACCATGATAGAGCGCCTTGGCTTTGACTTAAGCTCAGGTGCACGAGGCTGGTCAATTACTTCAAACTGACTGCCTTCTTCGGCTTCTGCAATCTTAGCCATTTCATACTGTTCGGTTAAGACTCCAAAAACTTTCTCTTTAACTTTAAGATTGCGCTGCAAGCGAATGAATTCAAGCGCCAATTCAGGCATACTGCTCAAGCCTTTTTCAGTTTCAGCAATCTCTTTTTTCAAAGCTTCAATTTTAGCTTCTTCACTTACTTTCTGACCTTCAAGCTTCACCAGCTCAGGAACATTACCTGAAGCCTTCAACAGGCTCTGCTGCATCTTCAACTGAATGCCCGCCTGAAGTTTTTCTGCTTCAAGCTTTGAAAGCTTATCAATCAAAGCGCTTGCCTGCTTTTCCATAGAATACATTTTGTTTTCATCCTGGAAATGCTTGAATTCATTTTCTGCCTGTTCAAGCTCTTTGCTGACTATTTCAAGCTGTTTTTCGACAAATTCCCGCTTTTCTTTTTGCGGACCTCTGGCAAAATTGCCCAGATACTCAAGATAAGCAGCCGCTATTGTTGCCGAAACCTCTGGAGAAAGGGTTTCGACAGCAATAGTTATCAGGCCGTCTTTGTCTTTGTCGACTGAAACGATCTGATTTACTTTCTTAAGAATTTCATCGAATTTTATCTCTTCAGGATCAGGCGGGTTTTCACCGACAATTGCCGGGTTAGTGGCTATTCCAAAGCGACTGATAATTCTTTCGCTCATGGTTCGGCTTTTCATGTAAGCCATAAGATATTCAGCAGAACCACCGCCACCAAGACCTCCGATCATTCCGGCGAGCGGCAAACTGCTGAGCAGAGAGCTCATTTTTCCGCCGCTTGAATGAACGAAAATTGTCGCGCTTGCCTTGAAATGATTTGGCAAAGTCAAACTGTAGGCCGCGGTAAGAACCGCCACCACAAAAGGAAAAACCACGACCAGTTTCCAATGTTTGACAAGAACCCTGAACAGCTCAAAAAGATCGATCTCGTCTTCTTCAAGACCCATGAGAATTTCTCGTTTGAGAAGCTCTTCTTTAACTTCTTTTTTTAACTGTTCAGGGTTTATATCGTTATATTTTTCTGTCATGCTCTGGTTTATTCTTCGATTATTTCAACATTAGCTCTGGGAAGAACCATCTTTTCGCCACCTGACAGGGTTTCGATTTCGACAACACGCACCTTTGCTTCTGAAGGTATTATTGTCGGTTTTTCAGGCAAAGAAACAACTTTTGCAACTTCGCCGAAATGCGGCTGTCGAATGATTCTAACGAGACTGCCAATTTCCATGCCGGTTGAAGAAGATACTTCGCCCGACTCAATGTTGGCACCATCGATCGGAATTACTACTTCAGGCCTGATAACACCGGCACGAATCTGGGTGGCACCATTTATCGAAGTCTTCTTGCCCACTGCTTTCTTTAGCAGATCGAAAGTCTTCTGTGCCATGTTGATTTCACCAAAACCTTCGGTTACGACAAGGGTGATGCCTTTGTCTTCAGTTCCGGTGATGGCAACACCAAGATCATAACCAAGGAATTCTTTAAGGTCATGAGCATCGTAGCCACCGACCACAACACCGGTAACACCGACTTCAACCGCTCGCGAAAGAGCAGCAGCGGTTACCAGCGAGCCGCCGACGATGATTTTTCCCTTGTGTTCGATTTTGATATCATCTTTATCGAGAACGTCAGAAGGTTTCTGGGCAACCATAACCAGCTCACCGATTACCTCTGGGCCGATACCGAAGATGCCCTGAAGAAAAGTTGCAACCGTATTAACTTTTACGCCTTCGTCTTCATAAATATCATCGATGATTCCATCGACATAGGCATTAACTTCGACCGGAATCGGAGGTTCGCGCAGAATTGCCTGACCTGTTACATCAGAAAGACTTTCTATGGTTCCTTTGATCGGTGATTTAACCTGAGTTTTAAAGAAGCCAAAAAGCCCTGGAGTTTCGGCAATGATATCTTCTTTTTCGACGGGATCGCCTTCTTTTTTGGTCAGGAAAAGCTTCAGCTCTTTTGGCTCACAACCAAGAATATTAGCCAGATTCACCGGGTAAACGTTACCTGGCAGATCTGTTGATGCCACAACCGTTTCAGCGGTCACGCGATCACCTTTTTTTACATGAACCTGCCCTTTCATTGGCAGTCTTCTATCTTTTTCAACAAGCGTTTTAGCTACTATTTTAAGTCCGGGTGTATAAGCACTAGCCATTAACAACCATCCTTTCTATCAAAGGCCAGGATAGAGATCCATGGCTTTATACCATGATTTAACCAGTTTAACTCGTTCTGAATTGTTTGCCGGCAGAGTAAACGGTCGGCCTCGGGTATCGAATACGACGCCTACCACGCCACCATGAACTTCGGCTTCAATTTCCTTGCCGTCGCCGGCTCCAAGATCAAAGCCCCATTTTGGCTTAACAAATACTTTTGCGGTCTCACCAACACCCAGCGGCACAACGTTCAGTTCGCCACCTTTGCAGGTGATGCTCTTTTTGCTGTTATCCGGCATGGTTACGGTTACTTCCATTACCGCTTCGCCCAATTTTACCTTACCAACCGGGGCAACACAGGTGCCCAGATAAATCAGACAGTCTTTTTCGAAAACGCTCAAAGCCGCGTCTTCATGAACCTTGGCCAGAACACCAAGCTGAGGCATCATGAAAATTGAATCGACCGTAAGCTGGGTAACGCCTTCGGGCAGAAATGCGTCGATAAGCATCATTGCGGTCTGTTGTCGTCTTGGTGCATGGGAAAGAACTCCGCCCGAGCCGATCAACATATCGAGATCCTTGAGGTTAACGAGAGTTTCACCAGTCATAGACTGTTCAAAAACGTCACCGATCGTTCTTTCCTGCTGAATGCCCTTAAGGCCAACAGCCAGTGATCTGTGCTGATCAAAAGAAAGTCTCAGAGCTTCGCGGGCACAGGCCTGTTCAACCATCAGCTCTTCAAGCAAAGATGGAATGGTTGTGGGTCTGATCATTTTATTCTTAACACGGTTGCGCAGATCTCTTTCTTCCATTTCGAAAGGCACCCAACGCACAATGTTTTCAAGGCCGGCTTCAGCAAAAACATTGCTGATAGAGTAACTCATACCATAGTTGGCAGAAACCGATTTGTTGTAGATTCCGCCAAAAACACTGAATACGTCGGTAGTGGCTCCACCGATATCTGCTCCAACTACGTTGATACCTTTGCGCTTTGAAATCAGCTGCATGATATCGCCCACCGCACCAGGAGTCGGCATGATATCTTCATCTGTAAGTTCCATCAGATGCGGATACCCTGGGGCATGGCTCATTACGTGCTCAAGAAAAAGATGCTGAATCTTTTGCCTTGTTGGCATCAGATTTTCTTTTTCAAGAGTTGGGCGAAGATTTTCGGTAATGTCGAGCGCAACTTTGTCTTCAAGGCGTTCTTTAATCAACCCCTGGGCCTGGTTGTTACCGGCATAAAGAACCGGCAACTGATAACTGATCCCCAGTCGAGCCTTGGGGTTGGCCGCGGCAATGATTTCAGCCAGTTCGGCCACATGCGAAGTTGTGCCGCCGTCAACACCACCGGAAAGAAGAATCATGTCAGGTCTGAGATGTCTGATTCTCTGAATTTTCTGATATGGCAATCTTCCGTCATTGGTTGCAAGAACGTCCATTACGATCGCGCCTGCACCTAACGCGGCACGAGTCGCAGATTCGCCCGACATTGTTTTAACAACGCCGGTAACCATCATCTGTAGCCCACCACCGGCAGAACTGGTAGAAACATATAAATCTACACCTTTACCATCTGTTAAAGGCTTGATTATGGCTTTTCCATCATCGGTAAGAATTTGTCGGCCTGCCAGTTCCTGTACTTCAGAAACGGCATTCAGGACACCCTGAGTAACGTCTTCAACCGGTGCTTCAACTGTAGTCGGAGCTTCACCGCGAACCACAAGTCTGAACGCACCTTCACGCTTTTCGATAAGAATCGCTTTAGTGGTTGTGCTTCCACAATCCGTAGCCAGGATACTTTGAATATCACTTTTGCTCACGTGATTCACCTTCCTTACTGTCCTTTTCATGCTTTTCAAGGTTTTCGATGGCTACAATCAGTTGCTCGATTCTTTCCCGATCTGCAACAACTGCCTGCAATTTTTCCATCTTAACCGGATCAATAACTAATTCAAGAATGGGGCCGAAAATGACCAGGCTGCTGTAACCTATGAATGACAGCGGCTTGGACATTTCAAGAGCCATGATCGCGGGCACGCTCATTCCGCGTCGGGCCACTGCGGTGGCAACCTTATCAATGAATTCATCGAGCTCTTCACTGGTAAAGCGGAGATCTTTCTCCGGCCCTTTTGGAATGGTCCACATGCCCATGATCAGGTTGACTCCCGGTTATATTATTCCCAGCCAATCTGAGAGCAGGAACTGAAAGCGTCCGATCAGCAGAGAGATACGACCCATAACGGTTGCACCGAATGCTGCGCCGAAGCTTACCATGAGATACCAGATACCTACTCGGGCAAGATTGCCATAAACCGGGCCGCGATGCTCGGTTGAGAAGAAGAAGTAAAACA
>JASURT010000107.1 GCA_030446435.1 Candidatus Ozemibacter sp. | reverse complement strand
TCTACTTTGAGCATTGACGAAAGAAGTTTCAAAATTGTATGCTGATATGCTGGCAGGTAGTACTATTTTTCATTTTAATCTGTTATAATTGTACATTGCTTGTCATAGGACAAAGTTTTTCTATAAGTATAGAAGGGGGATAATAAGTGAAAAGATTTTGTATGGTATTGATGATGGTTTTTCTTCTGTCCGGAGGCGCTTTTGCCGGAGTTATCGATTTATCAGGAGCAAGCAAAAGCGGGCTTGAGATAATTTCTGAAAAAATGGCCGGACAGGACAGTATGACCCTTAAAATGACCTGTTCTATCGACAAACTTCATTTTTACGATGCTGAAACTCCAAAGGGCGACTTCACCGTTCTTTATACGCCAGAATTTTATTTTGGTGGCGAATATGGTGCACCTCAGCTGCCAATGCTGACCAAGCTCATCCAGGTTCCATTCGGCGCTGATTTCAGAGTTGAAGTAAAAGGCTATGACACCAAAGTTTATGATCTTAAAGAATTTGGCATCAGCACTCCAGTATTTCCAAGACAGCCTTCTGCACCCAAAGATGGCTCAGAAGTGCCTTTCGTTTATGAAAAATCAGCTTACATTTTCAAAGGCTTTCATGGCCAGCCACTGACAGACCTGAGAGAAATCGGGGTTATGCGCCATATGAGACTTGCTCATCTGACCGTTGCTCCGATCAAATACAACCCTGTTGAAAATAAAATCATCGTTTACAACAACATTGAATTTGAAATCGTTTTAAACGATGCAAACATGAAAACCAGCAAGACCATGCATGAAACTCATTGGTCACCAGCCTTCTCATGGATGGAAAAAATGGTTGCCGTTCCCGAAGCTCTTAAATTCAAAAAGAGAAGCGTTCAGCAGAGCTATGTTATCGTTGCTGACCCTGCTTTCAAAGATGCAATCGCTCCATTCGCAGCCTGGAAAACAGAAAAAGGCTTCAAAGTTGAAGTAGTTTACACAGACCAGTTCGGCACCGGCACTGATCTTACCAACAACCTAAAAGATTATATCCATGGTCTGTATAACAACCCCACCAGCGAAATGCCGGCACCAAGCTTCGTTCTTTTCGTTGGCGACCATGATCAGATTCCAGCCTTCAAAGGCAACACCGGAAGCCACATCACAGACCTTTATTATGCGGCCGTAACCCCCGGCGATTTCCTTCCAGACATTCTTACCGGCCGTTTTTCTGCACAGACTGTCGATCAGCTGATTCCTCAGATCGAAAAAACACTCGAATATGAAAAATTCCTTTTCCCCGATCCAAGCTTTCTCGACGATGTCGTTCTTGTCGCCGGATGGGATTACAGCTGGGCAAGAAGCCATGGCTGGCCTCACATCAAATATGCCAAGAAATATTACATCAACGAAAGCAATGGTTTCGATGAAATCAGCACCTATCTTTCTGCCGGTTCTCATCAGAACGAAGCCAGCATCGTTGCAGACGTGGCCAAAGGCGCATCTTACGTAAACTATACCGCCCACGGATCAACCACTTCATGGGCCGACCCACGCTTCACAATCAGCGACATTCAGAAGCTCGGCAACAAGAGCAAATATCCTTTCGTAATCGGCAACTGCTGTATTACCAACAGATTTGAAAACGCCACCTGTTTTGGCGAAGCATGGCTTAGAACAAAAGACGCGGGCGCAATTGGTTATGTTGGCGGCTCAAACAGCACCTACTGGGATGAAGATTTCTATTGGGGCGTTGGACTTCACGCAATCGTGAAACCCAACAATGATGGCGTTCCCCCCGAAAAAGAAAACACTGGCCCCGGAGCTTTTGAAGCCATGTTTGAAAAAGGTGTTACCAATGCTGGTTTCATGATGGCCGGCAACCTGGCTGTTGAAGAATCAACCTCAGGCCGCAAGCAATACTACTGGGAAGTCTACCACCTGATGGGCGATCCTTCTCTTAACACCTACATGGGTCAACCACAAGCCCTTAGAGTTCAGCACAGCAGCAATATTGATACCCGTGCCACCACCGTCAAGGTTCTTGCCCCGAACGGTTCCTATGTTGGAATCAGCTGCAACGGCAAACTTCTTGGTGCCGGCTATGTATCTGAAAATGGTAACGTAGACATCAATCTCAGCTCACTTCCGGAAAACGGAAAGGCCAAAATTGTTGTAACTGCAGCTAACGGAGCTCCCTACCAGGGAACCATCAACATTGGTCGCTGATTTAAACTGTTAATCAGTTAAATTAAAGTGGCTGTCTCAACTATGAGACAGCCATTTTTTTTATGTCTGAGTTATCAAACCGGGAACTCAGATTTTTTTCTTGCCATTTCATAGATTTTTCATTATTATATCTATAAATTAATAAACAAAAAGAGGTTTTATCTATGTTTTTACAATCAAACTTTCTTGATTTGCCCCAAAACGATCTTAAAAATGGGTTTATAGAGACAGGCCAGGGCTATGAATGCATAATCTGCGGCTTTGAGACCGAAAAAGGGCTGATTTATCAAAAAGGCGAAAGGCTTTATGATTCAAAACGCTACATGCAACTGCATATTGAACATAAGCACGTCTCTGTTTTCTCGTATCTTCTCAGCCTGGATAAGAAGTTAAATGGCCTGTCAGAACATCAAAGCAGGTTGCTTGAACTTTTTTATCAGGGCCTGAGTGATCAGCAGATTCAGCAAACACTGGAGATCGGCAGCCCTTCGACTGTGCGCAACCATAGATTCAGCTTCAAAGAAAAAGAAAGGCAGGCTAAAATTTTTATGGTATTGATGGAATTACTTCATGAACGTGAAAACTCGGCTAACGACTACATTAAGCCCCACGAAACCGCGACCATGGTCGATGATCGCTATAAAATCACACCTCAGGAAAATGATAAAATCCTGGCCAGGCTGTTTCCTGATGGTCTTGAAGGTAAGCTAAAAACGTTTGCAATAAAGGAAAAAAGCAAACTTGCGGTTTTACGCCATGTTACCCGGCGCTTCAAAGCAGGTAAAAGTTACAGCGAAAAAGAAATCAATGAAATTTTGAAATCGGTCTATGACGACTACGTTATGATCAGACGATACTTGATTGAATATGGCTTCATCGATCGCACACCAGACGGTAAAAAATACTGGCTCAAATAACGACACTTCTGTCACGATTGAAAAGACGAAATAAATTGTCTTATGGGTCGAAATTTTTTTCTCTGAACTTCACTGTTTTACTGTGGAAATAGAAAAGAAGTCTTTCTTAAATGTGGTAAATTATAGAGGCTTTGGATTTAATGCCAATTTTAATCCTGTTGGAGATCAGAGTTGAAGGTTTTCAGAGTCCGAAATTCGACGTGGCAATCGCTTGCCACGCCGGCCCTTGGCATACTTCTTTTGTTGCCGTTTCTATATTTTTATCAGGTTCTGGTCGGTCTGGTTGAAATTGAAGAAAGGCAACTTATGGCAATGGCCAGAGAAAAGCTGTTGCTGGACGCTGAAGCTTTTCAGAACGACCTGAACCCCGAAACTTTTCTTGAAAACTCTTTTCACCAGATGAACCTTAAATTCGATCTTGCTTTTCCTGAAAACAGTGTAAGAAAATTTCAATATCCAACCGGCTATGACCCCAATCTCATCGACGAGAGTTTCATTGCATCTGCCGGTGAATTTCTAAAACAAAGATATGACCTGACAGCCTCTATCTTTATCGCAACAGATTGCGACATGCAAAACAAATACTCGTATTTTGCCAGCAACAGCATCGATCTTCCGGATGCTCAGCAGGCTTTTACCGATGCCGCCGCCATGGCAATAAACCTGAACGAAACGGAACCCGAAAACATTCTTCCGCATACAAAATCTTTGCAGGCAATCAGGACGAATTTTACCCAGAGCCACAGATCAAAAGATTTTCATCTGCACTTCAGTGCAATTTTTCGCAAACACATATCATATTTCGCCAATCCACCGCTTTATAGCGACAACTGCGAAAAGTTCTTTTCAAACAGATTCGCCAATCAGCGATCATACAACTATTCCTATAAAGCCAAAAAGACTTTCGCTAATGGTTCAGAAGGCAGCTATGGTGCGTATTATCTGATCATTCAGGGAAAAGAGATTTCGCCTTCTGTAATTTTGAAACAAGCGCTGGCAAGAGAAACCCGCCCAATAGACAGGATGGTTGTAAGGCACAAGATCCAAAAGCCCCATTTTCGAAAAACAGACAGGGGCCTGTATTATCTAAGCAACCTGACATCAGGCTTTTATCAGGCGATAATCGATCATGGTGTAAAAAAACCCCAGATTGAAAAAGAATTTAAAGATTTCTTTAAAAACTGTTCTCTGGCTAATTTTGCCCCACAATCAGAGTTGATCTCAAAGAACAGAAAACTCTTGCCAATCATAAGCTTCATTACGAGACTGATTTTTCTTTTAGTTTACGCGCTGACGATGCTGAACCTTACCAGCTCTCATAATCTGCGTTTAAACCTTAACCTGAAACTCAAAATTGCGGTTTCTTTAATAGTTTTCATTCCTATACTCGGAATTTTTGTCACCGACCGACTGATCAAATCAACGACGGAACGCAGCGAGATAATCAGAACGCAAACGCGAATGAAACAACGATTGAGATTTTTGGAACAACTTGATAGCGAGATTGACCTGCGTTCAGCCCATCGTTTTCTTCAGATAAAAAAGCTGTATTCAAGCATAACCAACAAAAAAATCGATAAAATCAAAGAAATCTTTGAAGAGAAACGTAACAATCCTGCCTACGACATGGGAGTTTTGAGTCTTATTCTAAGAAATGATGGTCAGGGATTCGCTTTCGAACGAAATCTGAAATTTTCGAATAGATCTGCTAAAACAGAGTATGTTGGGCTTTTTAAACTGCTGAATGAATTGAATTTGCCTGACCGACGCTCTGCCAGAATAAAAAAGTTAACCAAGGAACAATACCTGCTCGGGTCTTTCGCTGATGCCTTCTGGCGTGTTTTTGCATCTGCCGAGAATCTTTCGCGGGAAAGCCAGATTATACATGACATATTTTCGGTTGCCCAGATCAAGAAATGCATCATTCACCTTCTAGCCACCGCTCAAAAGCCCCTTGAGCCCTTTGCCGTCGCTTATCATGCTCTTAATGACACCAGAACAGGCAACTGGTATTTAGAATATCTGTACCGACAAAAATTTCTGAAATTCAGCGAACCCCTGGTCAATGGGTCGATCGATTACGGGGTTTTTATGCGCACGACGTTTTCATTGCGCAAATTTCACTGGCCTGAACAACAGGCAGGTTTTAACGAACTTAGAAAGCTGGCCAACAAGGCCGTAAAGCTAAGAACATCCGGAAGCAGCAGCGAACGACAAAATGGCCAGATAATTCTATCAAGCTGGTCGTTCAGAGAAGATTCGGGATTGGTAATGGTATCCATTGCCAAATTAAAAGGCGAAACCAAAGACAACTTTTTCATTGAAATGGTTCCCTGGCTGCTTTTCGTTTATGGATTACTTGCGATAATAATTATTTCAAACTGGCTATCGAACTACTTCCTTCAACCCGTTCAGCTTTTATTGCAGGGGGTAAAAAGAATCAATGCAAAAATCTACAACTTCAAGCTTTTGATTCAAAGCGGCGACGAATTCGCCGATCTTTCTGACTCATTCAATAGAATGAGTATGGGTCTGCTTCAACGCGAAAAAATGAGAAGATTCGTGTCTGACAAGCTTATAGAAAGAATTGGCGCCCCATCCCCTCTTTCGAATCAGCACAACAGCGTTAAAGACATAGCGGTTTTAAGTTCAGACATCAGAAGCTTTACGACAATCACTGAAAAATACCCGGCTGAAGAAGTCGTAACCCTTCTTAACGATTATTTAACCGAGATGGAAAAAGCAATCGTATCAGAGAACGGTTCGATAGATAAAATTGTCGGAGACGCCATCATTGCAAGCTTTTCACTGGAGAACCAGAAAGAAAATGTTTTGTCGGCCTGCAAAGCCGCCTTCAAGATGAAAGAGCGCCTTGAACAATTCAACAATAAGCGCCAGAATCTGGGGCAGTTTACCATCGAAAATGGGGTCGGAATCTCGTGCGGCACCGCAGTATTTGGTTTTGCCGGGGGCAATGAAAGAAGAAGAGAGTTTGTAATTGTCGGCGAAGTGGTTAAAAAATCAGAAGAACTTGAATCGGCCAGCAAATTCGCCTCGATCAGTAAGATTGTTGTCGACACCGCAGTTAAAAATCAGCTTGAAAACCAGTTTCATTTTCAAAAATTGCCTTTGGCAGATAGTAAAGACGACGCCTGGGAGATTTTCAAAGAATGAGCAGAAATCAGACATATTTGAAAAACACCACCAGACCCAAAGGCATAAATCTGGTTTTCGCATGGTTTGCCCTGGTTTTTATACCGGCGGTATTGTTTATATGGCTGTTTGAAATGATTCTGGACAATGGTGAAGTGCATATCAAAGAAACGGCTATAAATGATATGTATTCAGAGATTGAAGATTATCGCGACAAGCTTAAATGCCAGAAATATCTCGAACAAAAACAGCAGATTATCGCTAAATCCCTTGGGTTCAAAAGCCACAAAAATGGCGGCAAATTAATAGACCATTTTAAAAATCTCAAGGCAAAACATCTGCATGAAAACATAGAAAAAGAGCTGGGCGTAAGGGTTACGGCAACATTTTATCATGGGCCGGACACCAGAACTTCAAGTCACTTTATCAGCCCGGAAATAGCAAAAGATTTTCTTATCTCGCAAACAATGCTGAAGAATCTTTTTAAATCAATCAATGATCAACACTTGAAATACCCCTGTCTTGCTGATTCCAGAATCAGGAAAAGCAGCCAGGAAGATCTAGAAAAACTAGAATCGCGCAGCAGAGCTTTTATAAAAACTCTTTTTCAATATGGCGGCGATTTCGATTTTGAAGCAAACAAGGTGAACCCGGCAATTTCAGGAAAGCCCGAATTAAGAAAAATCTATTTCTTTTATTCTGCAGCAGAATTAAACAGCCAGGGCAAAGTATCGAATCTTGGTGGTTTTATAACCATTATCAGAGAACAAGACATTCCGATAAAGAAGCTTTTCAATTTTGCAATTAGAAGTTCGAACACCGGGAAATTTCATCGCAGCCTTGGCTTTTATAAATTCAAGAATATCGCAAACTTCAACAACTTCACTACCTCGATGACCAGTCTTGAAGAGTCGGTCAAATCAGTAAAACTTTTTGCCACCATTCCGTCTGAAACCATGGTCAGAATAATCTCAAATGACACCTATTACCCTTTTAACCTGAAAAAGATTCTGAAAAAGTTTCCGGTTTTACAAATAAGTGTCGATCGCTCTGATCTCGAGCATCCCTTACGTCGCTTTCTTAAGCCCGTAAAGCTTGCCTGCTCACTTGCCGTTCTTTTCGCGACGCTTATCTTTTTGAGAATGTATTTCTTTGGTTACCAGATGCCTTTCAAGATCAGAGCCAAGATTATGTCGGCGGTTTTATCTGCCTCTATTTTACCATTTTCAGCCTTATGGGTAATGTCTGCCTATCATGAAAACTTCAGGCGCGAATTCAGGCAGTTTGAAATGATTAACTTTCTAAGCCAGAAGTTTGAAGAATTCAATATTTCCATAGATTCTTTCAGAACCAGCCTGGAAAATGAAAATGCCGCCCTGAGCGACAAACTCGGAACTATGCAAGACTATGAATACTCTTATTTTTTGTCTCAGTGGATGAAAAACAGGCCAATCAGTCACATAACCACAAGAATAAAAAGAAACGACGATGAGCTGACGACCACCGAAAATCAGGAAATGGAAGAATTCGAAATCGAATTGAGAGATGTTCTTTTTACCTGCGTTGAAAACTCTTTCAGAAAGAAAAAGGAAGATGGCAGTCGCAATGATGGCGTGGTTGGTTTGTTCAGGATTCAAATTAAAGGAATCGGCGTCTTTTTGTCTGATATCGGCCTTATTCATAACTCAAATTTTTCGAATTCAGATGCTCTTTACTCTCTGATCCCGGTTTTCCCCGGAAATGACAAATACGCAGATGTCGAATCAGTATTTCTTTTAAAATATTCCACAAAATTGCTGATGCATGATTTTTTCAGAATGCACCCTGATTTTTTCCAGGACGAGTTCAAAGAAGGCTTCAAAATACAAAAATGCTATATTCCACTTGAAAGCCCGACAGAATTGCCTTCACGAAAAAATTTCATTCACGACAAGAATTTTGAAGTTGAAAAAATCATTGAAAAGGCCCGTAGAGTGCTTCTGAGCAAATCAGAAAGAACCTGGACCAGTTATATCAATGATCGACTGCAAATCACCCACGTGAACTTTTCCCCCACTCTGCAAACTCTGGTTATCATGGTCGCAGAGCAGACTGAAAAAGATAGATTCTCGATTCTGCCTTCACCAGTCTTATTAGGGCTCTATTTACTTGGTGTAATAATAGTTATCGTAACCATTCTGGGCAAAATTTTTGTCGACCCGGTAAAAACTTTGCAGAAATCAGCTGAGGAAGTCGCCGCAGGAAATTTTGAACAATGCATCGAGCTAAAGAGCCATGACGAATTCGACCATTTATCTCAGGCTTTTAATGGCATGATCGCCGGCCTGGATGAGCGGGAAAAGCTTTCTAACTTCGTCTCTGACGATGTTTTGACTGAAGTCGAAGACAACAGGGAAATGGTTCTCGTTCCCGGGGGCGAACGAACCGAAGTCGCGGTTGTCTTTTGTTCTCTGCCTGAGCTTAAAAAGCTTTCTTTACAAAGCGACTCTGAAAAGATTCTTGAAGCTTTGGGCAAACTGATCGATGTGGCAGATTTTGTCTCGCGCAAAAACAACGGTGTCATCGACAAAATTATCGAAGATACGGTTATGCTTGTATTCAGGCAATCAGATGCGGGCAACACCCATGTAATATCGGCATGCAGAACGGCTTTACAGATTGCTCAGATGTTTCCCAACTCTAAATGCCCGATGAAGATTTCAGCAGGCATCGCTTCGGGCAAAGCCGTTTCGGGCAAAATCGGCTCAAGAGACGGCAAGCTTGATTACACTGTGATCGGCAACCCGGTCAATCTTGCTGCACGCCTTAAAGCCCAGGCATGGATGGCGGATCAGACCGGAATTCTACTTTGCCCTCAGACAATCAGAATGCTGCGTGGAACCGGTAAACTGAGGTTTTTAGAAAGAATTGAAATAAAGGGCAGAACCAGAACTTTTCCGATGTACGAACTTCTCTCGCTGAGAGATACGAACCTGACTGATACAGAGTCTTGAACAGCGACACACTGCATTTTACTTGCCTTAATAAGAACAAAACCTTATCATTCATGAACATGAACAATTCATCAGATTCAGAAAAAGTAATAGTTACAGAACGACTCTGTAGAAATTTTCAGGTTCGGCTTAAAGCCGAAGGTCTTGGTGCAAGCATCAGGAACTTTTTCAAACCGGTACACAAAACTGTTGAAGCGGTAAAAAACCTTGATATAGAAATTACCAGGGGTGAGATAATCGGCTTTTTAGGGCCAAATGGTGCGGGTAAAACCACCACCCTTAAAATGCTTTCGGGGCTGTTGGTTCCAAGCAGCGGAAGCATGCGGGTATTAGGGCATAACCCGTTTGAAAGACAAACTGATTTTCTTAAAAAGATTTCTCTGGTTATGGGCCAGAAACAAAATCTCTGGTGGGATCTGCCGCCGCTTGAAACCTTTGCCATTCACAAAAGCATCTACCAGATAGAAGATAATAGTTACAAAGAACGAATCGACGAGCTTATCAGCATGCTTGAAATCGAAGATTGCCTTCAGACGCAAACCCGTCGATTGTCTTTAGGCCAGCGAATGCGCTGTGAGCTGGCCGTATCATTGCTTCACCAGCCGGAAATTCTTTTTCTCGACGAACCAACCATCGGGCTGGATATTCTGATGCAGAAAAAGATTCGCAGCTTTCTACTCGATTATCACCGACGCTTTAGACCGACAATTCTTTTAACTTCTCACTATATGGATGACGTGGCGGCCCTGGCTCAGAGGGTCATAGTCATCGATCTGGGCAGCAAGATTTTCGACGGGGGCTTAAGAGAGCTTACTGACAAAATTCACCCTGACAAGCTCATTTCAGTTATCTTTAATCAGTTACCGGCTGATCAGCTGATAAAGCAAATAGGAAAACTGGTTTTCAATGACGGTATGTATTTCAAGTTCAGGGTCAAAAGATCAGCAGTCCCTGAAATTGCCGCCAAACTTTATTCTACCGGGCAAGTCGCCGACCTTTCCATTGAAGACCCCCCACTCGAAGATATCATGGGACAACTCTTCATCGCCGGCGCAAGCCAGACCAAAAGCCAACCATGATTGCATCGAGCAAAATATTATTCAGCGCTTTCTGGCAGATAATTCTTACCTATCGGGGTATGATGCTGATTCAGGCAATCAGATTGATTTTGCTGCCTACGGTTCTTCTATCTGCCTGGCTTTCAATCGAAAAAGCCCCAGGTAACCCGTATTCAAATTCAGATTATCTTCTTTATTACCTAATGGTGCCACTTATTTTAAACCTCACCGACAGCAGAACCATTTTCAAGTTTCCGGCAGCGGTAAGAGACGGTTCACTCAGCCGCGATCTGCTTAAACCATATCCGACGGCCATGATTTTCGTCATAGAGACCATAACCGGCAATATGGTGCAATTGATTTATCTTTTGCCGATTACCGGTATTTGTCTGGTGGTTCTAAAAGAAAAGCTGCCGGCCATAGAATTGTCAACCTCACACCTTGGGCTGTTTTTACTGGCAATAGGCACAGGTTTCATCATAAGAATGCTGGTTGCGGGGTGCATTGCGCTACTGGGTTTCTGGATAGAAAATGTCACCACCCTGAACCTGGTGATAAACGGAGGAGTATGGGCCCTGTTGGGCGGAATGATCGTACCGGTCGCAACTTTCCCCGAAACTATCAGAAACATCGCGGGTTATCTGCCTTATCGCTACATGCTCAGTTTTCCAATCGAGGTTCTCAGCGGCAGACTCGCTGAGGG
>JASURT010000106.1 GCA_030446435.1 Candidatus Ozemibacter sp. | reverse complement strand
AACGATGACGAAAAAATCTGTCGCGAAATGTTCGCCTGGATTAAAAATACCGCCGGGCCAATGGCAACGGTCTTTCTCTCAAGATTTTATCCGACTTACCGTTTGAAGAACATTGCCCCCACTCCGCTTTCAAAGCTTGAAAAGCTTCATGCAATAGCACTGGAAGAGGGACTTTCATACGTTTACATCGGCAATGCGCCCGGCCATGCAAAAGAAAACACCTACTGTCATAATTGTAAAAAACTGATCATCGAGCGCCTGGGTTATCAGATTGTCAAAAACCTGATTGAAAATGGTGCTTGCCCCTATTGCCACGAACAAATACCGGGAATTTGGGCTTAAAGCTCAGAACCGCAATGTTTACAATATCTTGCATCGGCATCATGCCCTTCAAGACTGCATTCCGGGCAAGCCTGATTAGAGATTGGCTTGCCTTCGCCTGAAATAATTTCTGAGGTTACTATACCGGTTGGTATGGCAATGATTCCGTAGCCCATGATCATGATTATCACCGACAGGGCCTGCCCTAATGGGGTTTTGGGTGAGACATCGCCGTAGCCGACGGTTGTCAATGTAACTACTGCCCAGTAGATACTCAGGGGAATGCTGGTAAAACCATTTTCTTCGCCTTCGATTATGTAAATGGCCGAGCCAATGAATACCACAGCGAGCAAAACCCCGAAAATAAACACGGCGATGCGCTTGCGACTGGCTTTCAAGGCCCCTGCCAGCAGGTCAGCTTCATCCATATATTGAGCGAGTTTAAGAATTCTGAAAATTCTCAGGGTTCTGAAAATTCGCAGAATTGCCAGATATTGCGTGCCGGGAAAAAGCAGACTCAAATAGGATGGCAAGATGGAAAACAGGTCTACAAGGCCATAAAAACTGAAGATATAGCCTTTGGCTTTTCCTACGCAATAGATTCGCAGAAAATACTCGATTGTAAAAAGAAAGGTGAAAATCCAATCAGCATAAAACAGCTCGTCTCCCCAGGCCAGTTTGTATGACTTGACGCTGTCAAGCATTATCACAGCCGCACTTAGCAAAATACAGACGATCAGAGCCAGATCAAAAATTTTTCCGGCTCTGGTATCTGATTCGTAAATTATCTCATGCAACCGCTTTTGTAACGGGCTGAAGTCTTTTGCTGACATTGTTGGTCGCTTACTTTATAAAAGACTCAATGAAATGACTGCTTCTTCTGCCTTTCGCTTTGAATCTTTTTTATATCCTTTTCTTTTTTCTCGAGATATTTGTTTAAATCGGCGCTTCGCTCTCGCAGCTTTTCCATCAGCTTTCGCGCCTCTTTTACATAGCGACTGTCGGGATAGTATTGAATAATTCTTTCGTAAGCTTCATAAGCAGGCAAAGGGTACTGCCAGCGCATCATCAGGTTGCCCTGAAAATAAAACACATGGTCGCCGAAAAAATACCCAAGAATACCAAGAATTATAAAGCCGATAAGAATATGCTTAAAAAACATTACAAGCCTCCGGTGCTTAATTAATAATTAGCTGACCTGGCTTCAACACCCGGCAACGAAGATTTTACAGTTTTTGCCACACTCGCTGCCGAATTTTTTCGCACCTTTCCTGGAGAAGTCGCCACGGTTGGAACACAAAGAACCACTGCATTGATCAAACTTATATTAACTCTTAAAGAGAATTTTTCTTTCAATTCCCTGAGTTTTCGATTGTGCTCTTCTTCAAGATTTCCGATCAGCTTGTCAATTTCCTCCTCTTTCTGGAAAAAATACAGATGAAAGCAAACGTTCTCTTTCTTTTTTAACAGTTCCTGTTTCTGTTCATCAAGATAAGCTTCGAATTTTTTCAACTCGTCAGAGCATTGTGCCGTGCCCCAATCTTTAAGTTCGCTTATATCTTCCTGAATTTCCTGTTCGAGCTTTTGACAGCTCTCCAGATACAAACGTAAAATATCCGGTCCGGATTCTTCTATTTTTATTCCATCCTGGGGCTGTTCAGAAAACTCTGAGGTATCGATTTCCATCAAGCCCTGATTAATTTCGACATTGCTGCCCACCGGATCGGTTACAATCGAAAAAAGTTTTTCGCGACGCTGGTCACATTCAAACAGAACCTTGAAGTTAAAAACCACTTTCTGACGGTAATAGACGTTACCAGAGTCAACCACCCGCAGGCCGTTCTTGAGCGCCGGTGGCACTTCGGGGTCACGATTCGAGAAAAGCCGACTGGCTTTTGGAATCTCGCCAAGTCTTTCAATGATTTTTCTCAGCAGAAACGACCCGTCGCAAATGAGTTCTATATCGCGATGCTGTTCAGCCAGTTCTCGTGAGAAGGTAAATTTGAGATCTTCGAAGCCGTTGAAAAACAGCTGTTCTTTTTCAGGAATATGCGCGGCCCAGACGTCGGCAGCGACCTCTTTGCACTCGATTCCGACCATGTTCATGAAGGAAAATACCAGATCTTTGATTTTATTCGTCGCCATTGAAAATTTCCTCCTGAGCTTTGGTTATTTCTTCGTGTGTTTTAAGAGCCTTTTCAAGCTTGTTACCAAGAGTTTTGAATTTGCGCCTGATAGCGTCCTGATTCGGTGAAAGGGTAACGATATCGATAATAATCTGTTCAAGAGTTCTCTTAGAATGCATATTACCGAGAA
The DNA here is from genome assembly GCA_030446435.1 of Candidatus Ozemibacter sp. Lineage (GTDB taxonomy): Bacteria > Muiribacteriota > Ozemobacteria > Ozemobacterales > Ozemobacteraceae > DYKG01. The sequence goes on along the minus strand of JASURT010000106.1, from coordinate 8,417 downwards.
TCATTTCAAGTTCGCCAATGATAAGGCGGAACAGATTAATCTTCTTGTCAAGCAGCTCGAGAACATAAGACTCGATGGTGTCTTTTGCGCTCAGGTTGATGATATGAACATCTTCAGTCTGACCAAGACGGTGAATTCGGCCGATTCTCTGTTCGATTCTCATGGGGTTCCAGGGCAGATCGTAGTTCACCAGAACTTTACAGAATTGCAGGTTGCGACCTTCTCCACCAGACTCGGTCGAAACAAGAATCTGCTTTTCATTACGAAAATCTTCAATGCACTTATCTTTTTCTGACTGCGACAGCTGACCGTTAAATACTGCGACTGAATAACCATCTTTGCGCAGCTGCTTAACCAGGAAATCCTGGGTTCCACGAAACTGGGTAAAAATGATGACTTTTTCGTCTTTAACATTTTTAACGATTTCCATCAGAACCTGGGTTTTCTTTGAAGGCCCGACATTTTTCGCCATATCAAGCAGTTTCTGCAAAGACTGATCAAAGTCATCTTTATAAAAATTGCTGGCAATCATTTTTTCAAGAGCTTTTGCCAGGGCGTGAGTCGAACTGCCCATCAGCTTTTGCAAAAGGATCAGAGTAAGTCTGTTAATACCTCTTGGGTTTTTGTGAGTCGGCAGAGTGAAATAACGTTTTCTGATAAATTCGGTCAGCTCATGGTAAAGCAAAGCTTCATCATCGTTGAGTTCAATGGAATGAGTATGAACGAATCTCTGGGGAAATTTAATCAGAGTATCTGCGCGTCTGTGCCTGATCATGATTTCTGATAGCATCTGCCTTAACTTAAGAGAGTTTTTAGGCATGCGCTTATCTCTTTCAGCAAGAAACTCATCTTTGAATTTCTGCATGGTTGAAAGATGACCCGGGCGCAAAATCGAAATAAGGTTGAACAATTCAATCAGATCGTTCTGAATCGGCGTAGCGGTCAACATAAGCAGATACTTGGCCTGAATGGAATTTACGAACTTCCAGTTCTTGGTCTTTTTGTTTTTAAGCTTGTGCGCTTCGTCGACGATCAACAAATCGTATTTTATGCGTTGAACGGTGTTTTCATTCTTGGAACTTTTGGCGGTATCGAGAGATGCGATAACCAGATCACTTTCTTCCCAATCGTTGATTTCGAGGTGATTTTTGAAAGAAAGGTCGAATTTGGTTTTCAATTCCTGCTGCCACTGCGTGATAAGAGAAGCGGGAGTAAGAATCAAAACTTTTTTGACCATGCCACGAAGCAGGTATTCCTTTAAGATCAAGCCGGCTTCGATTGTCTTACCAAGACCGACTTCGTCTGCAAGCAATGCGCGGCCATTAAGATTTTCGATGACCATTTTGGCTGTCTGAATCTGATGAAAATAGGTATTTACGCCAAAGGTGGTTTTCAACGACAGCAGTTCTTCATTGCACATTCCGGCGCTGAGTTCTTCGCCTTTTTGAATCAGACTGGTTTCACTGTAAGGCGAAAATTCATTTTTCACGAGCTTGCGCAAAACTTCAAGGTTAGAATTGTTGTATGAGATTGCTTCATCTGCAAAAGATGAGAACCTTAATTCAAGCGCATCGTTGCTTGGAGCGCTTGTAATCTCTTCGTTCTTAAGCAGTTTCAGACGATAGGTTCGTTTTTCAGGGTCTGTAACCTGAATTTCAACGCGATCGCCTTCTTCTACCGAGTTCTTTTCCCACCACTCGTTGAAGGTCAAACAGACCATATAGCCTCTCATTTTGTGATAGATGGCTGAATGATTGACTTCGTCGTCATCGACAAAAGTGATTGAACACAGATCTTCACGAAATGGAAACAGTTCTTTCATCTGCGGGTTCAAAAACAGGTAACCCTGCTGAAAAGCTTTGCCTTTGATCTGAAAAACAAAACTTTTTTCGCTTTTGCTGGCAACCTGAATCAACGGAGATTTTTCGGCTCTGGTTTTAGTTATTGTATTGGTCATCATCAGGCATTATCTCCCTTGTTTTCAGGTATTATGATTACATCGCCAATTTTAAGATTTCTCGGGTTCAGACCAGGATTAGCCTTGATCAGGCGACCGGCTTCCGAACTTCTTCCGAAAAACTGTCGGGCGATTTTTCCGAGAGTGTCGCCTCTCTGAATGGTATAGGTTTTTTTATCAGAAATAAAAGCCTGACTGACTTTAGAACTGCTGATCGCTTTTTTTATGGTTTCGCTTTTGCCCAGTGGTTTTACGTCAACGATGATTTCTTCTCCAACCTTAACCGATGAAGGATTTTCAATGAAGTTAAGATCAGCGATAGATCGTTCTTTTGCGGCATTACCGTAATACTTTTCGGCGATAGAGCGAAGACTGTCACCATCTTTTATCACGTAGATAACCAGTTCTTCATCGATGGTGCGCAGCTTTTTAAATTCAGATGGATCGATGTTTCTGGCAGGTGCAGCTACTTTCTTTTCAACGATCGGTGTATTTTTCGTCACTGCTGGCTTTTCTGCTACCGCGGCAACTTTTGTTTTTGCATCTTTCTGCCTGTTATCTTTCTCAGGCTTTTTTGAGACTTGCACAGGAGTTTTCTTTTTATTCAATTCGTTTTCAAATGGGATTTCAGCAGGAGGCCTTACGCTGCCTGGTTCGGGCGGCGCTTCAGTATAAAGAGTGGTGATACCCTGATCTCCTGAAGAATGGACTCCCTGCAGGAAGGAATATTTTTCAGACCAGATCATTTTGCCGTCAATGCGGCTGAATACGCGAAAGCTGCCTTTGGCTTTAATTTCTTCAGAAACCGGAACCGCCATGCGGAAAGTTTTCAGTGAACCTGAAGAAATGTTTTCGCCTGGTTTCAAAGCATATTTGGCTTTCCTGCCGGCATCTTCGATTTCAATTCCAACTTCATAATTACCTGCTTTAATTGCAGTATCGCCGGAATTGAAAACATGGGCCAGAACCAGACCCTTTCCAGGAGCAAGCTGTCGGGTAGTTGCCTGTTTAGGTAGTTTTTCCACAAAGAAGCCGCGAACCATCGGCTCAGCTGAGAGATTTGTCAAAGTCAGCAGAAATAAAGATAAAATTCCTGCAGATCTTGCTGTTTGCCTCATTTTTTGAAATCTCCTTAATAACTTTTTAGTCTCTGTGAACAATTATCGGCATCAAGCTGACAACTTCTTATCAGCAAAAATAAAAAAACTGGAGATTGCTTGTTTTAAAAGGCTTACAGCTTTAAATTTAATTGCCTAAAAATACAGAGTCTGTATTGGCACCGCTGATTAAAAACGGAAGATTAGGATCGCATTTAAGAGAATTTTTAAAGGGAAAAACCGTCGAAACAACCTTATTGGCGTCTTCTCGTTTACTATCGGGCGCATAAGGGTTTTTGCCCGGAATGAAAGGGTTCTGCTTTGGCTGCAGAGCTCTTTTGAGAGCTTCAACGTTTAGTCTGGGCAAAGGTTCGTCAAAATCTATTTTTCCGCCAACAAAAGTATGGGCGGCGGCAGATTTCATTACCCCGGAACCGTTTCTCTGCAGTTGTCTCAGCAGAGAGCGCATTTCAAGGTTTACTTTCTTTTCTTCTTCAAGCTGTTTTTGCAGCTTTTCAAAATTTTGATCGTATTCACTCTCGATTTGAGTGCTTACAGATGCACGATCTGCCATCTTTCTGGCTCTAGAGCTCTCGCCAAGATAATTAAGCAGAATGATTATTGCCACAAGGCAATAACCACCGGCAATTATAAGGTTAGACGTTCGTTTATCTGTTTTTTTAGCCATGGCAGTCCTACCATGTCAATTTAACATTATCGCGAGCTTTTTACAATATCTGCTGGGGTACGCTATTTAACCAGCAGAACAATGGCCTGGCATGCAATTGCACGCCCCTGCCCCACTGCGTCAAAGCCTTCATTGGTGCCGGCCTTGACTGAAACCCGGCCGGCTTCGACCTCGAGCAATCTGGCAATGCTTGTTACAATATTTTCGCGATGCGGACTTATTTTTGGCTTTTCGCAATGAATCATGCAATCAAGGTTAGAAACCCTGTAACCAGCGCTTTTTACCTTCTCAAAAACCTTTTGCATAAGCTTTGCCGAAGAAATATTTTTAAAAGCCGGGTCGGTATCAGGAAAAAGGCGGCCGATGTCGCCAAGCGCCAAAGCGCCCAGCAATGAATCCATGATTGCGTGCAAAAGTGCATCAGCGTCAGAATGACCGAGCAAACCAAGTTCACAGGGAATTTTGACCCCGCCCAGCCAAAGCTCTCTGTTTTCTACCAGAGCATGAATATCATGCCCCAACCCTACTCTAATATCCATAAATCATGCCTTTAATAAAATTTCTTCTGCGTATTTTCTCGCCTGCGAATCAACTTCTATAAGCTGTTCAATGCTTACAACTTCTTCCGGAACAAATTTCTGCATGGTTGCCGCAATTATTTCGGGAATCTGCATAAACCCGGTTTTTCTCTGCATAAAAGCATAGACCGCGACTTCGTTGGCGGCATTGAGAACACAGGGCATTATTCCGCCGGTTTTGCCGGCTTCAAAAGCCAACCCGAGGCAGGGAAATTTTGCCATATCAGGAGCCTCGAAGGTCATGCTGCCTACCTTTACCAGATCCAGGCTTTCAAGAGCCGGGCCCCAGCGCTGCGGATAACTCAGGGCATACTGAATCGGTAATTTCATATCCGGCCAGCCAAGTTGTGCAACAACAGAGTTATCGGTGAATTCTACGAGACTGTGTATTATCGATTGCGGGTGCACCACGACATCTATGTTCTTGTAGGGCATGTTGAAAAGCCAGTGGGCTTCTATTACTTCTAACCCTTTGTTCATAAGGGTTGCAGAGTCAATGGTGATTTTCCCACCCATGCTCCAGTTCGGGTGTTTTAAAGCCTGCTCGACCGTGACCTTAGACATCTCTTCATGCGACCAGCCTCTAAATGGGCCCCCCGAGGCTGTTATGATGATTTTTTTCAAAAAGGCGGCAGAGTTTTGCAAACATTGAAAAATGGCCGAATGCTCGCTGTCGACGGGTAACAAAGTCAGCGATCGTTTTTCGATCTCTCTGGTGACAAGACTGCCGCCAACCACCAAAGTTTCCTTGTTTGCCAGACAAATATTCTTGTCAGCTTCTATCGCGGCCATAACCGGCTTCAATCCGGCTGCACCGACAATGGCTGCCACCAGATAGTCTGCAGTTTGCCAGGCTGCGGCGGCTATTACCGCTTCAGAACCTGCGCCTATTTCTATTTGGGTTCCGGCCAGAGCCTTTTTTACTTCTTCATACAGATCAGAATCGGCAATGGCCACATATTCAGGTTGAAACTCGATTGCCTGTTTTACAAGCAACTGCCAGTTTTTACCGGCGCTTAGCGAAACTATTTTCAGTTTGTCAGAATTTTGTCTGACGATTTCAAGGGTGCTTGTTCCGATCGAACCGGTCGAACCGGCAAGGGCAATCTTTTTCATTTACTGAAGATTCTTTCTTGCGATATGTTCAATGAACACATTGACCGGCTCTCCGTGAAGCGCTTTGACAGCTCGAATCGCACTTTTTCGATCGTGAAACAGACCAAAAACCGAAGGACCACTTCCAGACATCAACACCACACCTTCGCCGGTGCTTGCGAGCAGCTGCTTGATTTTTTCAACTTCCGGATGTCGATGCAATGTCACCGACTCGAGATCATTGAAAATAACCCTGCGCAGTGAATCGAGATCACGATGTCTGAAGAATTCAAGAATGCGCGAAAAAGCTTCTTCTTTAACCTGATTGTTTCCGGGAACATAATTTTCGTATGCCCAGCGGGTTGAAACTTTTACCCCGACAGGAACGGCGATTACAACAGCCAAAGGCGGGCGCGGTGGTTCGTAAAATTTAAGTATTTCGCCACGGCCTTCGGCAAGTGCCAGTCCGCCATGCAAAACAAACGGAACATCTGATCCGATATGCGCCGCCATTGCCATCAGGTCAGGAATGGTAATCGGTTTATCATACATTCGTGCCAGACCCGCAAATACTGCGGCTGCATCGGTGCTGCCGCCGGCCAGACCAGCAGCAACCGGAATTTTTTTATCGATATTGATCGCTAATCTTGGTTCAATCGAAAATTTCTCGAGAAATATCGTTGCCGCGCGATGCACAAGATTTGTTGAATCTAAAGGAACGTCAGGATGGTCGCAGAAAATATGAATGCCGGGTTCGCCGATTTCTTTCAGGGTAACCGTATCAGCAAGTGATATGGTCTGCATGATGCTTGCAAGCTCATGAAAGCCGTCAGCTCTTTTGTGCTTGACCCATAGGCCGATGTTGATTTTTGCAGGTGCCTGTAAAATTAAAGTCTTTTTCATTCTATTTTCACAACAAAGATTCCAGAATATCGAGATCTTCGGGCCGCGTAACTTTTGAATTTAACTCTGAACCCTCAACCAGATTGATTCTCTCGCCAAGTTCTCTGATAAGTCCCGCATCATCTGTGGCCGAAATATCGTTTTCGATGGCATTGGCAATGGCTTTTCGCATTTGTGACAATTTAAAAATCTGCGGAGTCTGTATTCGGTAAATCTCGTTTCTATCGATGCTGTCAACAATTTTTCCGTCTACAACTCTGACCAGAGTGTCGTGTGATGGTATGGCGCATACTGCATTGCCCATAGTTTTGGCGGTCTTTAAAGCACGACTGATTAAATCCGGTGTTATTCTGGGTCGGGCACCATCATGAATGATCACCCAGCCTTCTGAATCGGTTATAGAATCAAGGCCGGCTTTAACTGAATCCTGGCGGCGTTCTCCCCCGGCAACTATTTTGAATGGCTTTATCGGGTCAAAGCTGATCAGTTTGTCACGACCTTCGTCAAGCCATGTATTTGGCAGAACAAGAACGATTTTATCAACCCCGGGGGTTTGATCGAAACATTCAAGACTCCATTGCACCACAGGTTTGCCTTTAAGCGCGAGAAACTGTTTGGGAACCATGGTATTCATTCGTGTTCCCATGCCCCCGGCAACGATTAGAGCTGTAACCGAACCCTTTTGTGGCATTTTTATCCTCCAGAATCAGTTCTTACGAGAATAAATAAAATCTGCCATTTCTGCAAGTAAACTATAATCAACACTCAAACCATTCAAAGCTGAAATTGCAGCTGAATGGATTTCTGAAGCCATTTTTACGGCTGAATCAAGGCCCAGCAAACCAGGGTAAGTGGACTTTCCGAGTGAAGCATCACGGCCGGGCATTTTGCCAAGTTCTTCAAGACTTCCTTCTACATCGAGAATGTCATCAACTATTTGAAAAAGCAAACCCAGTTTAAAAGCGAATTCGCTGAGTTTGTCGAAATCTTTTTCAGGAGCATCGCAGATTAAGGCGGCACAAGCAACCGGCACCTGAATTAGCGCACCGGTCTTGAGCCGATGTATGTTTTCGAGTGCGGCAACATCAATATTGCTGTTTTCAGCTGCAAGATCCAGCACCTGTCCGCCGATCATTCCTTCGCCACCGGCGGCAGAAGCTACCTTTTTTATAATCTCGATCACCTTGGCCTCAGAAACATCGAATTCATTCAGCCCGGCAAGCCAGGCAAAAGCCAGGGTCAAAAGGTTATCGCCGGCGAGAATTGCCATGGCTTCGCCAAACACCTTATGATTGGTGGGTCGACCCCGGCGAAAATCATCGTTGTCCATGGCCGGCAGATCATCATGAATCAATGAGTATGCGTGAATCAATTCAATGGCGCAACCCATTCGCAAAACCGGTTTTACCGGTTTCTGGTACATTTCTGCAAGCAAAAGCGGCAAAACCGCCCGAATTCTTTTGCCACCGGCAAGAACGCTATAACGACAGGCCTCATTCAGATTTGCAGATCTGCCTTCATCGTTAAGCGGCAACCAGTCCTGAAGCGCCTTATCAACAGTCTGTGCCAGGGTGGCAAGTTTGGCTTTGAAGTTTTGCTCTTTCACCTTCAGCGTCCGTCTTTTTCGGGGTCGAAAGGAACTTCGCGGGCATTTTCGGCATCGCCCAATAACTGAAACATCTTTTCTTCTGTGGCATCGAGAATGGCGCCGCACTTTTTGGATAAAGTGGTGCCGAGTTCATAGAGTTTTACGCCACAGTCCAGCGGGGTGCCTTCCTGCTCAAGAGCTGAAACGACCTGCTCCAGAAGTTCCATTGAAGATTCGTAAGAAAGCTTTTCGATTTCTTCCGGGGTTATTGCCACCAGTTCTCTGAGTTCTTCTTCTGTCAGTCTGGGCATTCGTTTTTCTCCTTTATAAGTCTGTCGACGGTTACCTTAGCCGTTCCATCAAAAAATTGAAGAATTAGTTTTTCTTTTTCATTCAAGGCTTCAACCGAAGTTTTCACCCTTCCTTCACTATCGGTTGCCATGATGTAACCGCGCTTCAAAAGAACATATGGATTCAATCCGGTCAATCTTGCATGCAGAACCGCATGTTT
>JASURT010000105.1 GCA_030446435.1 Candidatus Ozemibacter sp. | reverse complement strand
TTTTGTTGAAAAATGCGTCGCTTGAAAAATCTTTGCTTTCAAGCTCTTTGCCTTTCAGTTTGAGTCTTTTTTCAGATTCTTACGGCAATCTTGACGTCAACGGCAAGATTTACTGGCCAGATAGCCTGAATGCACAGATAAAGATTGATCAGATCAATGAAGAAGAAATCAAACAGCTGATACCGGAAGAATATAAAAAACAGCTCGCAGGCATTGGCAAGCCTGAACTAGATGCAGAACTCAGCTACAAGATTAAAACCGGCCAGCTAAACATTGCAAATGTAACTTTGACGGCCAGTCCGCAGATCAAGATCTCTGGCAAAGCTGACTTTGCTTCTACTTCGCCGGTTACCGGAAGCGCAAGCCTGAATCTTGCGCCGGTCGATGCGAAATTTGTTTATGGCATGGTTAAAAGCTTTGTGCCGAATGAATATGGTTTGACGCTTGAAAAGGGTAAAATTGCTGCAGCAGCAGACCTTGGCATTCAAAACAACGAAATAAGCTCACTGCAGGTTAAAATCAGTCCTGAACAGCTTGTGGCCAAAACTGCCCGGGTTGCTGAACCGGTGAGTTTTGCGAGCGGAATGATTGTCTATGATCTTGAAAAAGTCGAGCTGAAAGCTATCAAAGCTTCGCTATCAGACTCTAATATTGAACTGACTACGGGAAAGGTCGGTTTATCGCCATTTTCTCTCGAAGCTCAGCTGGCCGCCCAGGTCAATTTTGACAAAACCTGGCCCATAATCACTTCTTTTGTGCCCAAAGACATGTTAAGAGTTACCCCGACCGGCGCAGCCGGGTTCAGTGGCAAAATAAACTACAAAAACGAAAAGTTCGTTCTTGGTGGTGACCTGAGTTCTGACAGAATTGGTTTGAAAGAATCAGCCACGAATGCCACTGCAAATCTTGAAAATATAAAGGTTAAGTTCATCGATTTAACCCCCACTTCAGGAAAAATACAGATAGAAAGCCTCTCTCTGATGGGTGTCGGAGGAAAAATCAGTGCTAAAGGCGCAATCAGCAATGCGGCTGACCCGGGCTTTGACCTTAGCGCAACCGGTAAAATTGATTTGAAAGAATTCTCAGCCCTTGCCGCTTCAATTTTTAAGCTGCCAGTTGCTTCTGATCAGTTTTCAGGCAATCTCGGGCTTGATTTCAAACTCGGCGGAACTCTTGCCAATCTTAAACCCAGCGGCAATCTTACCCTTTCTAACGTTAAGGCCGATTTGCGAAATCAGGGGTTGTTGATTGCCAATTTGAACGGCGCTGCATCCGCTAATCCTGAAAAACTTAAAGTTGATAATTTAAGTGCTGATTTGGTTGAAGGCAAGCTTAAGCTTGACGGAACCTTGTCAGATTATAAAAAGCCAGTTGTAAGTGCGCAGGCATCGCTGGTCGGTGCTAATCTTGAAAAAATTCGTCAGTTTATCAAGACCAATTTCCCTGAAATGCCTGGTAATATCGAAATATCAGGAAAATCCGATCTGAGCCTGAAAATTAATGGTGCCATTGCTGCCCCTGATATTAAGGGTAACGCGACGGTAAAAAATGCCAGATTCTTTCATCCTGCAGTTCTAAGGCCGATTGACAATATCAATGGTCCGATCGACTTCGATAACAATGGCTTGACAACAAGCGGCATCAATGCGAAATGGGGCACTTCGCTCGCTAATGTAAGTGGCTCTCTGAAAGACTGGGGAAAGCTGGTTTCTGATTTTTCATTCACCGTTAATCCGCTCGACGCAACTGACGCCGCCGGCTTCTTTCTTAAAGAGTCCGGTTATAAACTCCAGGGAACAGGAAACGGCAAAGGCAAGGTTACAGGTGCGATCGAAAAAATCAAAGTATTCGGTGATGCTTATATTCCGCAGGGCGTTTTTTCTGCGCCGGTTTCAGAAAAAAGTACCGAAGAGTTCAAATTTCCATTCAACGACCTTGCCGCTAAATTCAATTATTTTGATAAGGTTTTCACTGTCGAATCTGCTGAAACAAAGGTATTCCAGGGCAATATAACCGCCAAGGGCAAAGTTTTCATCGACAAAGATCCAATAGAGTTTCAATTCGATACAAAGTTGAATCAAATCGAGACTTCAGAATTTCTCAAGACAAATACAAAATACAGCAAAGCCTTGCGGGGTGGACTCGATGGCTCTGGCGATGTAACCGGCAATACCAGCGGATTGAACTCCCTTAATGGTAAAGCCAGTTTACTGATGAAAGAAGGCGCTTATACTTCTCCTCCGGTAGTTCAGAAAATCTGTGAACAATTTAGCGCACCGCATCTTGCATCCGGCCCAATAGACAACGTTTCGGGCGATTATGTAATCAACAACGGAAGAATTTCTTCAAATAATACCATGGCAAAATCAAAAGATGGTAAAATGGTTTTCAAGGGTTCGGTAGGACTTGATACCACCGTTGACGGAACCATGACTCTTGTTATTACCAATCAGGCTTGTCAGAAGAGTTCAGTGTTGAAGAAGCTCGTTGGTAAAAGCGAGTATTTGACAGTTCCGGTTTCGGTTAAAGGCACTCTTACTTCACCTTCTATAGGTATTCCATTGGATCGAATGCTGAAAGACGCGGCTGAAAAGCAAATCAAGAGTTCTCTTGAAGAAAAGGCAAAAGATGCTTTGGGTAGTCTTCTTGGCGGGAAAAAGCAGCCTGAGGCGCAGCAGACAACGGCGACGGCCACTGCTCCGGTCGAAGGTTCTTCAACCGAGAAGGCGCCTGAAAAAAAGATAGAAGAAAATATAAAGAACCTGGGAAAAGATCTGAAGAAGATCTTTAAATTCTGAACAGATCAGGAGTAGGCTTTGCTGGATAAGAATTTTGATGTGAAGATTTCTGTAGTAGATGATGTTTGCCTGGTTGAGTTTTCCGGGTATTTAAGCCATGGTCTCACTGAAAAGGCTCTGCCGTTGGTTGAGCAGAAAATCAGTGAAGGGTACAAGGATTTTGTTTTCGACATGGCAACAGCCACCATTCTTGAAAGCCCTGCAGTGGCCTGCATTCTGACTCTTACCGAGAAGATAGTCGATGATCAGGATGGCAACCTTGTCTTTTCCAGCCTGAGCGATATGCATGTGAAAATACTTGAAATGGTGGGTGTTTTTCTCTATGCAAGCAGCTGTAATGATAAAGAAACGGCTATTCTCGAATGTAAAGCTTAATTTCTGGCAGGCGGGTGCTGAAAATTCATAAATATTTTGGCACCGCCCCTTCCAAAATCTTTATTAATCAATATAATGAGATTGGTACATATCTTGCTCTAATGTAAGTGTCCTGTTTTTATTATTCATTATTTTCATTATTAAAAATTTTTTTGGAGGGCAAAACCAGATGTCTAGAAGAATCACAAGAATTATTGCTCTGGTGACTATCCTATGTATGCTTTTCTCAGTAGAAGCATTCGCGGGCAAAGGCTCAGACTGCTCGGGTCACAAAAAAGGCTTTTTCGCCAAAGTCGGAGCTGCAATTAAAAGTGCAACTCAGAAAGCCGGCAAAGCGGTAAAAACTGCCGCAGTTAAAACCGGTAAAGCCATCAAGACTGCAGCCAAGAAAACCGGAGAAGCTGTTAAAACTGCAGCTAAAAAGACCGGTAAAGCAATCAAAACCGCTGCCAAGAAAACCGGTCAGGCGATTAAATGTGCCGCAATCAAAACCGGAAAAGGCATAAAGGTTGCCGGTGCAAAGGTTAACAACGCTTTTAAAGATTCAGGCGTCTGGATCAAATGGAAACTTACCGGTAAGAAAAAACGTGTCTGGGTTTGTGGACACTATGACAAAAACGGTAAATGGACTAAAGGCCACTGGAGAAAACTCACTCCTAAAGAAGCAGCTCAGATGGGCGGCGGCAACACCCCGAATCAGGGCAATAATCCAAGCCAGGGCAATGACCCGGTTCAGGGAAATGATCCGGTCCAGGGTAATGACCCGGTTCAGACAGGCCCAATCCAGGAACCCCTCCCTCCAACAGATATGCCTTCAGATGACGTAGGTCAGAGTCCCGATGCTCCTCCTGCAGATGTGCCTTCAGATGATGCCGGTCAGGTTCCTGAAGTTCCTGAAACCGACGAACCTTCAGACGAAGCCGGTCAGGTTCCTGAAGTTCCTGAAACCGACGAACCTTCAGACGAAGTTGGTCAGACTCCTGAAGATCCTGTTCTTCCAGAACTTCCACCAGAAGAAGAACCTTCAGACGAAGCTGGTCAGGTTCCTGAAGTTCCTGAAACCGACGAACCTTCAGATGAAGCCGGTCAGGTTCCTGAAGCTCCTCCGGAAGCACCCGCAGACGAGCCTTCAGACGAAGCTGGTCAGGCTGGTCAGTCTCAGCAGTCAGAACAGTCTGAACAGTCAGAGCAGTCTTCACAGACCGGTCAGGTTGACCAGGCTCCGAAATATGAACATCAGGAAGTTTCACTCAGAACTCTCGGAATGCTGATGAACGATCTGGTAAGAGAATCCGGCGAAATCACCAACTTCAAGAGAAGTGCCTATGCAGATCCTTCAATGAGTTTCTCAATGGAAGTTCAGCACAATGTGAACAACCTTTATGACTCTCGCGAAGATAACGCTAAACTCCTGGTAAGAGTTATCGTCTGGGATCTCAACCAGAACGAAGGCAAAGCCGGTATCTACTTCTCATTCTTCACTCATAAAATGAGCACTCTCGATGCAGATTCAAGAAAACTCATCGCTGATGTAATCGATCAGGTTAAAGAAGGCGTTAAGCACAACACCAATCATGCTGACGAAAAAGAAGTAAAGAGCGCTTTCGAAGACAGACTCGAAGAAATAATCAACTACTGATAAAGTAGCAAATACTGATACAGTAACTCTTAAAAAGAGCCGCGATTTATCGTGGCTCTTTTTTTTGCACGCTTTTATGGTATAAAAGTAGTTGATAAGTTTTTTAACCGGTTCTAAACTGTCATGCAGGAGCTAAATCGATGAATTCATTAGTCAGCAGGTTATTCCTGTTTCTTTCAGTCACTCTGGTAATCGTAGTCTCTGTATGGCTTTTCTCACCCGAAGAAGTGCGAAAATATCATCTGGTTCTGACCGGAATCAGCAAAGGCCGCATGCACCCTTTTCGCGCCAGATTCAAGCCATACAAGGGCAAGAAAATGGGCGGTGCTGCCGGCATTTCAGCACTTATAAAAGAAACGGTCGCTTCTTTCTCAGGCGAGCCTTTCAATCTGGTTTCTCTCGGCAGTGAGATTTCAGGCACTGCAGACGCATATTTTACCCGAGGTTCGGCGATAGTTTCAGCTTTGAATGGTCTGGGCATTGAATTGATGCTTGTCGGAAACATAGAGTTCACTTTCGGCCAGGAAAGATTGCGCGAACTTTCCCGAGAAGCTGATTTCGCTTTTTTAAGCTCAAATGTCAGCGAAGGTGGTACCGGCCAGACTCCGGATTACCTGAGACCAGAAATAATTCTTTACCCCGGCCGCGGGCTTCGGGTGGGCATGGTTGGTCTGACTCCACCTTCCACACCAGACCTGACTTTCAGGGGAAACGTTGCGGGCCTTGAGTTTCAGACCCCGGGCATCGATTTGAAAAACAGAATCGGCGCACTACGCAAGGCAGGCGTTGATCTTGTAATTCTTTTAACTCTCTATGATCGAGAAAGAATCAGTTTTGAAGAATGGAAAGCGATAGCTGATGCCAAACCGGATGTCTGTGTCATGATCGATTACGCGATTGAAGAACCTCCGCCATTCAAGAAAGACGGAGTCATTATAAAAACGATCAGCGGTTATAACAAAAGCAAAGAAATTGATGTGCTCGATCTCGAGCTTTCGGCAGATCCGGTAAGTATCGTTTCATTTTCGGGCAGAAGATTTGCTGCAAATCATGCCGAAATAGATCCTGACCCTGAAGTCGCTCAAATCGTTGAAAAGGCTACCAGAAAGGTTCGGGCGCTTAAACGGCACAGTATAGCCGAGTTCGCTGAAGATTATCAGCGCCAGTATTCTCAGGAATGCCCGATCGGAAACATGGTCGCTGATGCCATGAGGGCGGAAACCGGGGCTGAGATTGCTTTGCAGAATTCGGGCGGAATTCAGAACAATATAACTGCCGGTGAGTTTACTTTGGGCGATCTCTTTGATGTGCTGCCTTTCGACAACCAGGTCGTAATAATGGACCTTCAGGGAAGCGATCTGCAAGAGCTTTTTACTCAGTCAGCAAGCATCAGGCGCGGAATTCTTCAGGTTTCCGGTGCGAGCTATTCGTTTACCAATCGAAGCATTGAAGATTACGAGCTTAAAGAAGTGCTGGTGGGTAACGAGCCGATTGTGGCGACAAAAACCTATTCAGTAAGTACCAACAGTTTTCTCGGCGATGGCGGCGATAATTTTCTTGCCTTCAGAAGAGGGAGAAATCTTCGCTATGGTCGTCAGCAACGCAATGTTGTAAGCGAATATCTCGAAAAAGTCGGCCGCGAAGGGCCGATAAAATTGTCGGTTGAAGGGCGCATCAAGGTCGAAAAACAATGATCGTGTACCGTTGCAGCTGTAGAGAATTGTTTTTTAACTGCATTAGTGGTAGAATCACAAAGTAATGTTTGATATATCCTGGCTAAATCAATCTAGCAGTAATGTCAGTAAAGAAGCGTTGATTCGTGAAAACGAAGTTCTGAAGCAGCAGATAAAAGAACTTCTGACCCTCGATGAAACCGGGTTCTTTATTGAACTTGATTCATTGCTGAAAGCTATTCTTAAAAAGGCTCTGGTTTTATGTAAAGCCGAGTCTTCTTTCTTTTCTCTGTCAGGTAAAGACCCGTCTGAACTGGATGTTCGTATAAGCAATCTTATACTCGAAGAGAAAATGGAAAAGATCAGGGTTCAGTTCAAAAAAGAATACGTTCGTTGGCAGGAATCAGAGAACCCTTTGATCAGTATTGAAGACTTCATTCTTCTGCCACTGGTCAGACGTCACAGAATGCTGGGGGTTATCGGTATCAAGCTGACAGCAGACGCCCCAGAGAATATCTGCGAAATTTTGCCTATTCTTGCTTCGCAGGCCGCAGCATCTCTTGAAAGCGCGATTTTGTATGAACGAATGTTCAAAAGATTGCTTGTGCTAAGCAATGTTTTTATTCTCGGCAAAGAGATCGTTACCAATATTGATTTGCAAACCCTGGTCGACAAGTTCCTGTCAATTGCCCGTGATGGTACCGACAGTGAAGTAGCCTGTATTTTTCTCGTGCGCGAGAATGATGAAAACCCGTATTTCACTCAGGTGCAGGTTGGCGATGGGGTGGCATCTTTTGCCCCCGACAGCAACAATGGTTTTACCGATCTGATCAAAACAATTCGCAAAGAAGAAAAGCATCAGCTGATTGCTGATCTTGCGGGTAACGAATTCGAAAATTCTGAATCGAACAAGGTTTCAGGACTTAAGTTACGAGACACCATCGGTCTGCCGCTGAAACCCAGAGACAAATTTCTCGGAGTAATTCAGGTTGCAAACAAAAAGGGCAATGCTTCTTATCGCCCTGAAGATCTTGATCTTCTCAAGATTCTCGGCAGTCAGATCGCTTTTGTTATTCAGAATGCTGATCTTTTTCATAACCTGCAGCGAGCTTACATCGATACTTTATCAGCGCTTACCAGCGCCATCGATGCCAAAGACAGCTATACCAGAGGCCATTCTGAAAGAGTTACGGATTTGTCGATCAAACTGGCTAAAGAAGTTGGTGTTGACCGCGCCGATATCGAAAAAATCAAACTCGGCGGTCTTTTGCATGACATCGGTAAAATAGGTATTCCTGAAGGAATACTTAATAAACCGGGGCGTCTAAACGACGAAGAATTCAAGGTAATTAAATCTCACCCTGAACTTGGGGTTAGAATCATGGGTAAAGTAGAGTTTCTTGCCGGCGTGGTTCCGATTATAAAGCATCATCATGAAAGATATGACGGAAAAGGCTACCCCGATGGTCTCGAAGGTGAGAAAATTCCGCTGTTGGCACGAGTTATCGCGGTTGTAGACACTTTTGATGCCATGACAACAGATCGGCCTTACCGAAAAGCCCTTTCGACCGAAGAAGCCCTGAAAGAAATTCATCACTGCAGCGGTACTCAATTCGACCCGGGAATTGCTGCTATTTTCATTCGCATGATTCGCCGGGAAAAAGATCAATAATGAATTTTATGCGTGACACCCGTTTCCTTGAACGTCTGCTGGTTGCCCTGGTAGTCGTCGCGTTTTCAAGCTTTGCTTACTATTTTTCGGTTGCAGACCTTGAAGAGCTCGAAACCCGCTATAAAAACAATCGCATGATGCTGGTTAAGCTTTTGTCGCGCGAAATCATCGATCTCGTCGACCGAAAGCTTGATCTTACCCCAAGACTGCAAAACCTTCTCGCTGAAGAATCAGTTGCTTATGCTGTAGTTCAGCAGGCTGACGGGGCAGTCATTGCCAGAGCGGAAAATCAGATGATGCCCGTTGGGGTTCTTGAATCCATTGAAGAAAAGGCTTTGAAAACGCCCCATCTAACTCTGATACCATTTATGGATTCATCAAAAACCGCTTATCTGGTAGAAGCTTCAATGCCATTGATTTCAGGGGTTGGCAAGAAGATCGTGCTTAGAGTTGGCTTTTTCAGAAATGAAGAAGTAAAGCGCCTTCGCCAGATCAAGTTCCGAAACAGTCTGGTTTTTTCTCTTTTGATGCTTTCGCTGACCGCTTACTGGTTTGTGCGCAAACACCATGCCTCGAGTCTTCAGCATACCCTGCTGGGCGGCGGAGCACTGATAATTTTTATTCTGTTTCTTGCCACCAGAATGACCGTTCAGGGCTGGTATGACAAAAACTGGCGTGAATCTTACGTAAGGCACGGTCTTTATCTTACCAAGATGTTCAGCCCATCAGCGATAAGATTCCTTGAAACCGGCGATGATAAAGATTTAAAAGAAGCATACAATCTAGTGGCGATCGACGATGATTTTTCTTACATTTCGGTAATCAAAGACGAACAGATTGTTTTTCATTCAGACCCGACCATGGTCGGAAACTCGGTTGCCGGTGACAAGAATTATCTTACCAGTCTGAATTTTGATCAGCCGAGAATTTTGCGGCAGGATGAACGGGATTTATATGAAGCTTTTGTTCCGCTGATGAATGGTCGGCATCGACTCGGCACTCTGAGTGCTGGGCTTCGCAATACCAGCGGCTACGAACCTTTGACCGCGTTACGAGATAGACTGGTATTGCTTTTCGTTGCAGCACTGTTGTTGATGATGTTTTTTCTGCATCTTTTATCAAGAAGAATTTCAAAAGAGATTTCATGGTTCATCAAATCGATGGAACAGGTTACAGCCGGCGATTTGCGCCAGAATATTTATATCGAGCGAAATGATGAATTCGGTCAGATGGCGCATGCCTTTAATTTCATGATCATGAGTATGAAAGAGCGCGATCTGATCGGTCGCGGACTTCAGCAATATGTAAGCAAAAGCATTGTTGAACGCACCTTAAAAGCGCTTTCCGGGCATGAAAAGAATGGCGAAAGATTGTTTGCCGTTTCAGTTTTTCTTTATTTCAGCGGAATTGACGAAGCCATTTCAAAGGTCGAGGGTTCAAGAGTTTTTGCTGCTGCACAGGAATGCTACAATGTGCTGCGAAAAATCGGTCATCCGTCGCAAAACATCAGTATTCAGCTGTTCCCTTCCGGAGTATTGATGCTTTTCACTTTTCCCAATAAACATGACGCGCTTTTAAAATCACTTAATGTGGCTAAACTGGCAGCCAGAGATCTTGGCAGGCGCCCAGATATGCCTTTTTCACCAAAAGTAACCATGCATGCCATGGAAATGGTGCGTGGTCATATAATTGAAGGCGTTGAGAATTCTCAGTTCATTGGTGACGGCTTCGGTGACTTCAGAACTCTGAGCAAGGTTCAGGACAGCGACGAGATTATCGCCAGTCGCGAAGTTCATGTTCTTTTAAAAGATGTAATCAACTTTGAAGAGCTGGAAGTGCTTTCGGGTGATCAGGGCCGGTTCAATGCTTTTGTAGTGAGAAATTTCAAAGAAAATCAGGAGTTGGTAGAAAGCTTTGCCGCTGCAACCTCCTGGACCAGAATCATGATTCTGAGACTGTTAAAGGCCTCGGGCGATCTGAATGACCCAGAAATTCTTTTTGAATGGTTCAAAGATGAAAACGCAGATGTTCGCTATCAGGTTCTGGATGCTCTTGAAAAACTCAGACCGACAGCTTTAAGCGAGTTTGTGGTTCAGGTTATTCATGACGAAAAAGATCCAAAGGTTTTGTCGCGGGCGATCGGACTGCTTGGCGCAATCGGCAACGAAGAACATATTCCGATTCTTACTGAAAAACTCAGATCGAATGACCGAAGAGTCAAGGCAAATGCAGTTGAAGCTCTTGAAGCCATTGGCGGCAAAAGAGTTTACGAGTTTTTGAATCTGCTTGTCGACGAGCAGGATAACCGGGTCAAGGCCAATATTCTCATCGCACTTGGCAAATACGGTGATTTGAAAGTTTTTGAACTGCTTTCGAGAATGATCAAGGACAGCGACAGTCATATGCGTGCTTCAGCAGCATTTGCGTTGGGCAAACTCGGTATGGCTCAGGGTGTCGAACCGCTGATCAGTGCATTGTCAGATAAAGACCCGATGGTCAGACGTCAGGTAGTGGCATCGTTGACATCGCTAAAAGCTGATCTTGATATAGATGTTTGAATCTGCTGGAATTGTTGCTGATAAACATATAGAATAGAGTTCATATCAGATAGTGTCTTATTGAAGGAAGGAGGCTGTAATGACTTTTCAGGAAGCTTATGAAAAGGGAAATGAAGCTCTGAGGCTCAATAATTACGATGAAGCCCAGAAGCATTTTGAAGAGGCCCTCAGAATCAAACCAAACGACGTTTACACCATGAACAAACTTGCCATGGTTTTAAAAGAAAAAGGTGAGTTCGATCAGGCCATGGGTTTACTCGACGATTCGCTGAAACTGAAGAAAGAAGATCTTTATACCAATTATCTTCTGGGTAACACCTATCTTGAAGCCGGCGACAT
>JASURT010000104.1 GCA_030446435.1 Candidatus Ozemibacter sp. | reverse complement strand
TATGCCGATCTGATCGGCAAAACTCTGGTTTTGCCTTTTGTTGATCGCGAGATACCAGTTATTGCAGACGAATATGTCGATAAAGAATTTGGTTCAGGAGCAGTAAAAATCACTCCGGCTCATGACCCGAACGATTTCGAAATGGGTCGACGCCATAACCTCGAACAGATCATCGTAATGGATGAAGGCGGGGTCATGAACGAACTGGCCGGCGAATTCGCCGGAATGGATCGCTTTGCCGCAAGAAAAGCAGTTGTGGCGGCCCTTGAAGAAAAGGGCTTGCTCGAAAAAATAGAAGATCACGAGCTTGCAGTCGGTCATTGCGAACGCTGCAAAACCGTAATCGAGCCATATCTCTCAGATCAGTGGTTCGTAAAAATGAAACCTCTGGCAGAAAAGGCCGTAGAAGCTGTTAAATCAGGTAAGCTCAGGTTTACCCCAAGTCGCTGGGTCGGCGTTTACCTGCACTGGATGGAAAACATACGTGACTGGTGCATCAGCCGACAGTTGTGGTGGGGCCACCGAATTCCTGCTTATACCTGTCAGAGCTGCAATGAAGTTATGGTATCAGAGTCGCAGCCGGAAAAATGCAGTAAATGTGGCGCAGTTTCAGGAATTCATCAGGATGAAGATGTCCTTGACACCTGGTTTTCATCATGGTTGTGGCCATTTTCAACCATGGGTTGGCCCGAAGATACCGAAACATTGCGAAAGTTTTATCCGACCGATACTTTGGTAACCGGTCCGGATATCATCTTCTTCTGGGTTGCCAGAATGGTAATGGCCGGTTATTATTTCGTCGACGAATGTCCATTTCACGACGTCTATTTCACCAGTATCGTTCGTGACATGAAGGGTCGCAAGATGAGCAAATCTTTGGGCAACTCTCCGGATCCGCTCGATATCATTGCTACCTATGGCGCCGATGCGCTTCGCTACACCGTTATATCTCTGGCCCCCGTAGGCCAGGATATTAAATTTGCCGAAAACAAGGTTGAAATTGGCAGAAACTTTGCCAATAAGCTATGGAATGCTTCAAGATTCGTTCTTATGAATCTGCAAGATTCCGAATGCTCGATAAGCGCTTCAATACCCGAAGCGTCAAGGCTGGCGCCCGAAGATCGCTGGATTCTTTCCCGCATGAATTTCGCAATTGAACAAGTCGCGGCAAATCTGGCCGAAGGTCATTTCAAATTTAACGATGCCCTGAAAGTCGTCTATGAATTCATCTGGAACGATTTCTGTGACTGGTATATCGAAATGTCAAAACCGGTTCTGTTCGGTTCAGATTCAGAGAGAAAAGCGGTTGTTCAGCAGGTTCTCGTTACCTGTCTCGACAATGCTTTGAAAATTCTTCATCCTTTCATGCCTTTCATAACCGAAGAAATCTGGCAAAAACTTCCGGGCAGCGAAGGTTTCCTTATGCAGGCTTCTTACCCTGAAGTTCAATCTGATTTGGTAAATATTCCGCTCGAACAGGAAATCGGCGAATTGATGGAAGCAGTAAGGGTTATTCGTAATCTTCGAGCCAGTGCGAATATTTCTCCGGCCAGAAAAATCACCGTCAGAGTGGTTCAGGCACAGGGCAACTCACCAGTTTTTGCCGTTCACCAGAAGATGATCTGCAATCTGGCCGGTGTCGAAAAGTTTGAAATCGTTTCAGAAAAACCATCTGGTCATCTGGTAAGTTTGATGGGTGCAACCGAAGTCTGTATCGATCTTGCCGGGGTTATTGACGTTGAAGCCGAAAAAACAAGGGTTGAAAATGAAATAGCCAAGATCGAAAAGGAAAAGGCAAAAATTTCGGTTAAGCTTGAAAACAAAAACTTTGTTACCAAAGCTCCGGCTGAAGTTGTTGACAAGATTCGTGACGGCATTGCCGAATACGAACAGCAGCTGGTTAAGCTTAATGAATATCAGAAAGAATTGGGGAACATCTAAACCGTGAAATTCAGTGCAACTCCCAAAGAACAACTCGAAATTGTTTCTACTGGTGCAGCTGACATTGTTTCTAAAGATGAGCTGCTGAAGAAATTCGAAAAGTCCTACAACACCGGCAAACCTTTGGTGGTAAAGCTTGGCGCTGATCCATCAGCCCCCGACATTCATCTGGGACACACGGTGGTGCTTCAGAAAATGCGGCAGTTTCAATCTCTTGGCCACCAGGTTGTCTTTCTGATCGGAGATTTCACGGCAAGAATCGGTGATCCGACCGGTAAAAAAAAGACCCGGCCTGCACTCACTGAAGAAGAAGTTAAAATAAACGCTGAAACTTACAAAAGCCAGATCGGTAAAATTCTTGATCTTGATAAAGCCAAAGTTGTTTTCAACTCTGATTGGTTGTCAAAGATGACTTTTGCCGATGTTCTTAAGCTTTCATCTCAGTATACGGTCGCACGAATGCTCGAACGTGATGATTTTGAAAAGCGCTTTAAAAGCCATACGCCTATCAGTGTCGTTGAATTCATGTATCCATTGATGCAGGGTTATGACTCTGTTGCTCTTAATGCTGATGTTGAGCTTGGCGGTGTCGATCAGACTTTTAATCTTCTTGTTGGTAGAGATCTGCAGCGTTCGTATGGTCAGGAACCTCAGGTAACCCTGACCATGCCGATTCTTGAAGGTCTCGATGGTAAAGAGAAGATGTCGAAAAGTCTTGGCAATTATGTTGGTATAGATGAAGAAGCTGGTCAGATTTATGGCAAAATCATGTCTATCCCAGATGAGCTGATGGTCAGATATTTTGAATTGCTGACCGACATTGGCCTGGATGAGCTTAAGCAGGTAAAAACAAGAATTACAACTGAGCCCAAAAATGTCAAAATGATGCTGGCCAAACAGATAGCCAGGCAGTATCGTGGCGATGAAGCGGCTGAAGCTGCCGAAGCTGAGTTCGAAAAGATTTTCGGCAAAACCGGTGACGGGCTGCCTGATGAGATTGAAGAAGTCGAAGTTTCTGTTCCGGCCGATGGTATTGCGTTGATTAAACTGCTTACTACCACGGGCCTGGCTCAAAGCGGCGGTGATGCCCGAAGAAAAGTTCAGCAGGGCGGCGTTAAGGTAGACCAGCAAAAGGTTCTTGATGGACAAACCATTTACAGCCCCGGTTCGACATTTATTCTTCAGGCCGGTAAAAAAGATTTTAGAAAGGTCATTCTGAAAAACGAATAGACCGCTATAAATAAGGAGACAGTATGTCACAGATGATTCAGCTTAAGCTCCCCGATGGAAAACTCATCGAGCTCGAGCGTGGAGCCACAATATATGATGCAGCGATGAAAATTGGGCCGGGACTGGCTAAAGCAGCTCTGGCAGGAAAAATAAACGGCAAACTTGCCGATCTTAGAAGCCCGGTTAATGAATCTGCAGATTTCGAAGTTGTAACGGCAAAATCTGCAGAAGCAGCTGATGTCTATCGCCATTCAATGGCGCATATCATGGCAGAGGCAGTATTGCAGTTGTTTCCCGAAGCTCAGTTCGGCATCGGCCCAACTATCGAAGATGGCTTTTACTATGATTTTCTTCTTTCCAGACCATTGACTACCGATGATCTCGAAACTGTTGAAAAGAAAATGAAAGAAATCATCAGCAGCAAAAATCCTTTCGAACGAAAGGTAGTAAGCAAAGATGAAGCGCTGCAGATGTTTCGCGATATGAACCAGCCGTTTAAACTCGAACTTATTGACGAACTCGAAGATCAGACCATAACTGTGTTTACACAGGGAAACTTTGTTGATCTTTGTCGCGGCCCCCACGTCAGTGATTCTGGTGCGGTTAAGCATTTCAAACTTTTAAGTGTTGCCGGTGCTTACTGGCGTGGCGATGAAAAACGTCCGATGCTGCAGCGAATTTATGGCACAGCTTTTCCTACCAAAGATGAATTGAAAGATTATCTGAATCGTCTCGAAGAAGCCAAAAAACGCGATCATCGCAAACTCGGCAAAGAGCTTGATCTTTTCTCTACCCAGGAAGAAGTCGGACCAGGCCTGGTTTTCTGGCACCCCAAAGGTTCGAGAATCAGACACGAAATTGAAAAACTCTGGAAAGAAGCTCACTATCGCAATGGTTACGAGCTTTTGTATTCTCCGCACATCGGACAAAGCTGGCTCTGGGAAACCAGTGGCCACCTTCAGAACTATAAAGACGCCATGTATAACCCAATCGAAGTTGATGGCGCTGATTATTTCATCAAACCGATGAATTGCCCGTTTCACATCATGGTTTATAAGTCTCAGGTGCGTTCTTACCGCGACCTGCCTTTGCGCTGGGCAGAATTGGGCACTGTTTATCGCTATGAAAAAAGTGGGGTTCTGCATGGTCTGATGCGTGTCAGAGGCTTCACTCAGGACGACGCTCATATTTTCTGCACCCCCGAGCAAATTCAGGATGAAGTTCGTGAAGTTTTGCGCTTCAGCCTTGAATTGTGGCGGGCATTTGGCTTTACTGATATTAAAGCTTACCTTTCAACTCGCCCTGAAAAAGCGGTTGGTTCTAATGATGAGCGCTGGGAACAAGCGACAGAATCGCTTCGCCAGGCTATTCTTGCTGAAAATCTTGACTGGGAAGTCGATGAAGGTGGCGGAGCTTTTTATGGCCCCAAGATCGATCTTAAAATCAGAGATGCGATTGGCCGCGAATGGCAGATGACTACAGTGCAATTCGACTGGAATCTTCCGGAAAGATTCGACATGACCTATATTGGTTCTGATGGCAATCGCCATCGTCCTTACATGGTGCATCGCGCCTTACTTGGCTCTCTTGAGCGCTTTTTCGGTGTTCTGGTCGAACATTATGGCGGTGCGATGCCGGTATGGCTTGCTCCAGTTCAAGCCCGGGTTTTGCCTATTTCAGACAAACATTCTGAGTATGCTTCCCAGGTAAACGAGCAGTTGAAAAAGCTGGGAATTCGCAGTGAACTCGATGACAGAAGCGACAAAATCAGTTACAGAATTCGCCAGGCTCAGCTGGAAAAGGTTCCGTTCATGATAATTCTGGGCGACCAGGAAGCTGAATCTAACGCGATAACTGTCAGATTGCGCAATGGTGAAAATCTCAGCTTGATAAAACTCGATGATTTTGTAAAGGATCAGGAATGGACAAAGGTGTCAGCTTAACGCTTCAAGATGTTGGAGATCTGATTTTTCGGATAATTCAGCGTTATCTTTTTCGCACCAATCAGGATGTCGGTATGGATGTTACAATTCAGGCCGGTCCTTTGCAGGAAACTCTTGTCCTTAGACTGTTAGACAAAACACATCTTCTTGTGAAAATTTTTCCACACAAAAACTTTTCACACGAGCTTGTGTATCGCATTGAAGTATATAAAACCCGCGAAGGCGACATGCGCGGAAACAAGATTGCCTTTATGGAAGCTTCTCAAAGCGATGACTCGATCGATGAAGTTCATCGCTTTGTTCAGAGCTTTCTTGCTCAACTGGGCTTTTAACCCATCAACGGAGGAAAAAAATGCAGGCTGTAATTGATTCAATGAATGGTGATTATTTCAGATGCTTGATTGAAAATGGTGATCTGATAAGTATTCATAAAGAGTATCTTCCTCAGAATATTCAGGTTGGCGACGTTATAAAGGTTGTTTTCGAAAAAGACGAAGACGCTTCAAAGCGACAGAAAGAGCTTATGAAATAAATTTGGCCGGGGGGTAATTTTGCAGAGGAGACTCGTCTTTCTCGTTTTTGCCTGCCTTTTTCTTTTTTGCCATGTCGGATTTGCTGATAATGATGACGACAAGGTACTTTTGACCAAGTCTCAATTGCTGGTGCAAAAAGGCAAGAAGGCAGAGCAGCGGGGCGAAATAGAAGAGGCGGTAGCTTCTTACGAAGAAGCTTACAACGTTTACCCAAAAAACATTTTACCTCTATTGCTTTGGGGTAAGGCTCTTAGTCGAATTGGCATGTATGCCCGCGCTGACGAGCTTCTTGATAAAATACCCCTCGAAAAACTGCCTGATGCCGGAAAATCAGAAGTTTTCCTTTTTAAAGGAAAAATTGCTCTGGCCATGGGGTCGCTTGAAAATTGTGCCGCGGCTTTATCGAAGTCGGTCAAGGCTTCTAAAAATAATATTTCGGCCCGCATTCGTCTTGCCATGGTAAATCAGATTCTAGGTCTGAGCAACAGGGCCGACGAGCTTCTTCGTGAGTATGACAGCTTCGAAGGTTTGCCTCTGAACGAGCTTGTGATCGCTTTTTTTACCGATCTTCAGCTTGGAAACCTGGGTCGTGCTTTCTCAACCTGCGGAGAGTTCAGTAAATTCATGACGCCGTCCAACTATCCGGATGAGCAGACTCCATTTCTCACTTTGCTTTGGAAGATACAACCGGTAGCTTTCCTGACTTTTCTTCCTCTCGCCCTTGGTGGATTTCTGGGGCCTTTGTATTTTCTGATTCTTTTCGGCGCCCTTTTATTTCTTGCCCATCGACTTTCTGAGCCCACCGCAGTCTGGCACGATATTGTCTTTGTTCTACTGGCATCTGTGCTGATGATCGGAGCTCAGAAGCTTTGCCAGAGAGATCTGTTCATTATGGCTTTGTCAGATCAGTTTTCGATAAACGATAGCGTTTGGGTCATACCCAGACTGCTTATTTCAGGTAATCTGATTGCCATAGGTCTGTTTGCAATATTCCCGGCTTTCAAATTTTTACCTGACGAACAGAGGCCAAGACGTTTCGAGTATTATGGCATCTGGTTTTTCTGCTGGTTTTTCATGATTTTTGTTCTGGTTTTTCAAAGCCGAATCAGTTTCGGCATTGGTCTGGTCGTTATGGTTGTCAGCGCTTTGCTGGCATTCGTTACCACTTTCTTCATGCCGCTTGGTCGTTTCATTCTTTATAAGATTTTCAATCTTCTTGGTTTCGGCGGCTTTGCCGAAGTTAGCCGAAAAGATATCAATTCAGGCGCTTCAGTAAGTTTTACCGATGCGAAAATTCTTGAATCCAAAGCCTGGAAGCTGCTTGAAAAAGATGACTGGCAGGAAGTGGTGCTGACTGCCAGAAAGGTTCAGGCTAACCTTGATAAAAAAACTTTTCCGACACTCTGGAAAGCTTTGATTATAGCCTTGATTGCCCGTGAAGACTATATAGAAGCAGGAAAAGCCATCACAGAGTTTGTTAATAATTTTAAAGAGAACAGCTTAAAAGAATCAGGCGAATTGCTTCAGGCATATCTGAAGACTTGTGTCGGTGATTTTGCTGGGGCTTTGAAAATTATTCGCAGCTTTTCAGAAGACAGTGTAAGTGGTTTTAAACCCGATGAAACAGCTCTTTCGCTACTGGTTCTGGGGCGTTGCGACCTTTTCTACAAAGAAAATGTTCAGGCACACATAGACCTTAACAAGGCTTTTACGATTGCACGGCTTCCCATTCTCAAGGCAGAAGCACTGGTTGAACTGATTGAACTTGATTTCAACATGAATTCCCGTGATTCCATTGCCAAATGGAAAATTCGGGTAAACGAAATTCATGGTGGGCCAAAGTGTGATTCCATCAAGAAGATGATTCTTTCGGTTGCCGCTATGGCAGAAGGTAATGGCGAAACTGCAATGCAGCTTGCCCAGGAAGCATGTGACACCCGATTCAGAAACGGTAAGGCCTGCGCCTGGTATGGTCATCTTCTCTGTATGTCTGGACGAAACAATGAGGCAGAAAATCTTCTTGAAAAAATGACACCGGAAAGCGTCGAAGCCAGCCGCCTGATGACAGAGGTTACCGGTTCCGGAGCTTGATATTTGAGCTGATTTCTGACAAACTGTAAGGATAATCTGGTTTCCGGTTAAAAAATGGCAGAAGGCGCTGAAGAAAAAAAGACTCTTAAAGAACGTCTCCCCGACATTCTGGGTATGCTGGGGAGCGCTGTTGTTTTATTGGTCGCATATCTCGTTTTTTCAAACAAGGTTCCGAGAAATTTCTGGTCATATTTTTCCTATTTTTACATTTTCGCTGCTATCGGCATTCTCGGGATTATGGGCGAGAAAATCGCCACAACTTTTTTACTGTTTGCCCTGCCTATTCTTCTGGGCGCGGCGACTTTGGCTCTTAAACTAAAACCTGAAAAATACCCGATCGAAGATTGGTGGGAACTTTATTCAGTCCTGGTATTGTTTTCTGCAGGTTTTTTGATTTATGTCTTTTTCCGATTCGAGCAACTCAAAGGCGCTGCCGGATCAGGAGAAGGTTCTGCTACCAGCCCGGTCGGTGAAGGTGGCAATCTAAAGGCCAGGGTCGACCCTAAACTTGCTGCCAAATATCGAGAAGAACTGAAAAAGAAGGGCAAAGAAAAAGAAGGAGTCATGGATAAGGCTCTGAAGGGTGATAAATCCGGTGAAGCTGCTGCCCAGAAACCAGGAGATGAAGATGCCAAAGAGGGCGAATCTGCTGATAAAAAAGAAGAAGAAGCCGAACCTGAAATCATAGAAACTGCCGAAGAGCGCATGGAAAGAGAAATGCGCGAAGTTCGTGAAGAGTTCAGCAAAAGATCGATGCGTTTGACCACAACTCTGATGCGAATTAAAAACCTTGCTAAAAGTCTTGATCGTGACCAGATCTTTTCTAACATTGTCGAAATCATCTCTAAAGGTATGGACGCAGATAAGGTTCAGCTGCTGCTTAACGATGAAAAAGAAGGTAAGTTCAGAATCGTTAAGGCAGCAGGGGCAAAACCCAAAGACTACAAAGATATTGAAGTTCCTCATGAAGAGAACAGCATGATCACCTTTCTTCTTCGTCAGAAGATGAACGAGGTCACAGGTGGGGTGGGGGCTCTCGGTGTCAAAGAATGTGAAATGGACCCTAAAACAAAGGGGCTTATCGGCCAGGGAACTTTGAAGTCGCTGATTTGTGCGCCAATTTATGCAGAAGGAAAATTGTTCGCAATCATCAATGTTGAAAGTATGCGCAATCCTGACTATACGAGAGATGACCAGAATCTGCTTGCAACCTGTGCTGATATTGCCGGCCTGGTTATGAAAAATGCAAAACTTTATTCTGCCACTATGGATGATCTTGTTTCAGCACAAAAGCTAAGTGAAGATCAGTTAAAGAAAAACGAAGAACTAAAGGGCAGCTTGTCGAGAATCGTTTCGCCAAGTGTTGCAGATATGATCATGTCAGATCCATCAGGTCTTAAACTTGGTGGCAGCAAATGTGAGGTAACCATGTTTTTCTCTGATATTCGTGGTTTTACCAAAATGTCAGAAAACATGGACCCGACCGATATCGTTGAACAGTTAAACGTCTATTTTACCCGAATGACCGACATTTTAATGGAGTTGGACGGCACCCTGGATAAATACGTTGGTGATGAATTGATGGCACTTTTCGGAGCACCTGTTGCCCGGGATGATGACCCGATTCGTGCAGTTCTTTGCGGGGTTAGGATGCTCGATGCCCTGCGTGAGCTACAAGAAATGTGGAAGAAAGAGGGCAAACCGGTTATTACCATTGGGATTGGCATTAACACCGGTGAGGTTACGGCCGGCTATATGGGTTCAGAAAAGCAACTTTCATATACGGTTATCGGCGATAACGTCAACCTGGCTGCCCGCGTCATGTCTGTTGCCAAAGGCATGCAGCTTTTCGTTACCAGATCTACCTATGAAAGGGTAAAAGATTATTTTCTGATCGAACAGCGCGAATCGATAATGGTTAAAGGTAAATCCATGCCGATTGAAATTTTTGAAGTAATGGGCGTAAACCCTGAGGCAGATTTCAGCCAGTTCCTGCAACATGGTTCCGGTACACTTGCTGGTGGTAAGTCTGGTGACGAGCATAAGGCCGAAGTCGACCGTCCGGTCAGAAAAGAAGAAGAACCCGACGAAGGAGCAATGAAGCAAAACATTCAAATCGATGACAAGCCCAAGGTTATTGAATGTCAAAATTGTGGTACCGAAAACGATATGCAGGAAAAATTCTGTACAAAGTGTGGTATGCCAATCTTTTAAAAAAGTTACTTTGCATTTTAGAAAAATGGTAGTAAAATCAAATAGATATTAAAAATTTAACGGAGTTGCAGTGAAAAAATCATTATTTTTTGTCTTACTGACAGTCATACTGATGGTTCCTCAGGCTGCACATTCTGCGCTTTCCCTGGAAGCAAAGGAAATGGTAGAAGAGCTGAGAAGAGGATTGAAAGCAACTACTTCTTCTGTAACAATTGTTGCAAAAGATGCAGAGGACTATGAGGTCGGTGAGGAATTGGCCAAAGCTATCAGGCGTTTGCGCGTAAGTATTTACGGCACCCCTGAACCGACGAATGTCGCTTATCCACCGCGGAATCGTTTCAAGAACATCCCAGAGGGACTGAATTCCCGAACCGAAAGGTTTGCCAGAGTTGTACACGAAACGAGTGTCCCCGAGCTTTATGTCCCTGGTATTATGCTTAGAACCGCAATCGATCGTGTGAAGGCTACTCGGCAGCCCTACGAAATCAGTACAGAAGTGGTTGCCCCCGAACCGGTCGAAGCCGTAAATACAGAAAAAGTAGTTGCAGCTGATGCGACAAAAGAAGCGCCGATTGAAAAGCCGGTTGTTAATGTGGCTCATGAATCCATGGCAGCCCCTGAAAAAATAGCTCCGGTTAAAAAAGCTCAAAAGACAGCTGTAACGGCAAGAAAAAAGACTTCCAGAAAGCGAATTGTCACTTCTGCGCCAGAAAAACCCAGATCAGAAGTTTTTAAATCTGAAGCATCAAAAAAAGTAAGAGTGCAAAAGGCTGATTTTTCCAGCAGCTCTTCAAAAAAAGTTGGTGTCGCAAGCAAAGCTGATTCGTCTTTCGACGATCTCAAAATCAATCGAGAAATCGAAAAACGCGAATTCAGAATGCCGGGTAACTATCGTATAATAGTTCGCTGACAAAATATGGAGGTAAAGCTTGAGTCTTAAAATCAGAAAAATTCTTTCGGTTGTACTGTTGATTTCGTTTTTGGGCACTTGCCCCGGTATATCGGATGGTTTTCGGATTTGGGCTCAGCAAACAGCTTCTCAGCAGACTTCTAATGCTTCTGAGAGTGCTGAATTACCTTCCAGTGATGATCCGTTCGCGGTAAATAC
>JASURT010000103.1 GCA_030446435.1 Candidatus Ozemibacter sp. | reverse complement strand
ATTGACTGAGTTCAAGGCTGATTTTTCAGGGCAAAGATTGCGAATCAGCGAAAAGTTTCTTGGTTATCTGGGCCTGAAACTCATGAACACAGTTCCCGGTCAGCTTGATTTCTCAGGAAAAATAGAAGGTAACCTGAACCGAATTCAGGGCAAGGGCTCTGCCACCGCCAAAAACTGGAGTTATCAGGGCAAAGCAATTAGAACTGCAGGTATAGACTGGTATCTAACTGACGATCACTGGCTTGAACTTCAGGCTGAACTTGACTCAAACATTGGTCAGGCAGATGCTATGGTTAAGATCGGCTTGCCGCAATCAGAAAAGGGAAGATGCATTATCGATGGTAATTTGTCTTCGGTTGCTTTGCAGTCTTTGAAGCCTTTTATCGACAGCCCGGTTTCCGGCAAATGTTCGGGGCCATTCAAAATTGATTTTAACTTTTTCAATCCGGCAACGGCCACCTATGATCTGCTGTTAGAAATGAGAGAAGGCGAATTCTATTCTTTCAGGCCCGAATTGGTAACAGCCAGGGTTTACGGGACCGGAGCAGACTGGAATTTAGAAGACCCGGTTGCCGAATTTTATGAGGGCGGCAACATCGTCGTCGATGGAATTCTTTCGGCCAAAAAGCTCGATGCCAAAGTAAAGGTCGAAGATGTGGCCCTTTCAACTTTTGGGGTTTCAAGCGAAATTGCCTCGGGAAACGCTTCTTTGATTGCCGAGGTTAAAGGTTCAATTCAACAGCCCGAGCTGGTCGGCGACCTGTATGGATCAAATCTGTATTTAATGGGCCAGAAGGTTAATTCTTTCAAATCCCGGCTTTCGTTGAAAGATAAAAAGCTCGATCTTTCGCCCCTGGTGCTTGTTCCATTCGACGAAGGAATGATAGATGGTTTTTATTCTCTCGATCTCGAAACCGGAAAAACCAGAAGCCTTAAATTCAATTTTCAGCGTTTGAGTCTTGAATTCATAAAAAGCCTTCTGCCTGATAATTATTCGACATATGGCCTAACCGGGAGAATAGCCGGCAGTGTAAGCTTTGACGGGCAAAAAGAGCAGAATTACTGGGACTTTTTCGTTGACGGAAGGCGCTTGAATCTTTTCGACCACGATATAGACACATTGTTTCTTGAAGGCAGTGTGTACGGTAATCAGGGCGAAATACGCAATCTTTTTGTCAGAGCTTTCGGTGGAAAATTCAATCTAAGTGGTCAGGTTCTTGGCTCAGATAAGTTCGATGGCATGATCGAGGCTGAATCAATTTATCTTGATCGAATAAGCATTTTAAAAGAGTTTGTACCCGGAGTTCGTGGTGAAATAAATTTTCAGGGCAATATCGAATGGGAAGGCCCCGAAAAGACCGGTTATTTTACTTTGTTCGGCGATCGAATAAAGGTTCAGGATCGTGATTTGGGAAATCTTGGCGCCGAAATCGTAATCGATAACGAAGGTATGAGAATCGTTAAGGCCGAATTTGACAAGCTTGGTGTTTATCTCGATGGAAACATTGACTGGAAAGGCCGCAAACCGTATCAGGCAGATTTAAAACTTACCAACGTTGACCTTTCTTTTCTTACAAAGGCCCATGGAATTAAAACCTTTGAATACGGTGGGCTGACTGTTGACGGTCAGTGCTCTATGGCTGGAGATCTGGCTTCGCTGACTCCTGACGTGGTCGAAATGCAGCTTGATTCAATCAAGATTCAAAAAGAAAACGACGTTATCGTATCAAACAAGCCAATGCAGCTGAAATACCAGAATAATAACCTCGAAGTGAGATCGCTCGAGCTTAAATATCGCCAGGGTATTCTCGGCATCGAGGGTATTCACAAACCGGGTGAAGAAACTGCGTTAATGCTTAATGGAACTGACTTTTCGATCAAAGCTCTTGGTCGATTGCTTGACCTGCCTGAATGGGATTATGACGGACGACTGTCTGCCAATGCTTCTGTATTCGGCAATTATCCTGATCTTAAAGTTCGTGCCGACGCCAGAATTGATGAATTTGACATTGCAGACAGAAAAATTTCAGGGGTTACGGCCAAAATTTCGGGTGACACCAGAATTTTAAATCTTGAAGAATTCAAGGTTCAGTTGCCCGCCAGCTCTTTTGAGCTGAAAGGCAAGGTCGGTATCAAAGATTTGCAGGAGATCGATAACATCGATTTGTTACTTGCGATTCCAAAAGGCCCGATCAGTGATTTGCCGACTTTGATGCCTTCAATTTTCAGACAGGCCAGTGGCACGATCGCGGCAGACCTTAGCCTGAAAGGTGACCCAAACAGCCCCCAATTAGAAGGAGAATTGGCTTTGAGTGCCGATGAACTCGGCATTTCAGGAATGAGAAAGCCTTTTAAAGATGTCAGATTTGAAGTCTCTACTGAAGACAGTATTATCAATATCGATGAGTTGCAGGGCAAACTTGGGGCCGGCAAAATTCTCGGCGAAGGGCAGATTAACTTTCGCGATGGCCCGGGTTCAATTACGGCAAGAATTTCTGGCGAAAAAATAGATTTTTCTTTTCTTAATTTTGAAATAAACAAAGCCAGCGCAACTTTCGACGTTGGCGGAAATCTTTACAACCCTGAAATTATGGGTAAGGTTCATGTACCCCGCGGAAAGTTTTTCATTAACACCGACCTGCTGAAAGATAGACCCGGGTTAAACCTTTTTCTTAATTCACTCAAATACAATATTGATGTAGAAGTTCCCCGAAATTTCTGGCTGAAAAGTTCGTTTTTGAATGCAGAAATGCGCGGAAAGTTCTCGATAATGGGTGACCTGGACCAGGTGAAACTCGACGGTGGCATATCTTGTGTTCAGGGCTGGCTGTATTTTCAGAAAAGAAAATTCAGAATTGATACTGGTAAAGTCAGATTCGGCGGGGTTGAAGACGCTTTTGATCCGCATATTTTCATTAAATCTGAAGGTCGTGTGCAAAATACGCAGGTGTATCTGACTTTGCAGGGAAGGGTGTCTTCTTTTACGCCAAAGATTTATTCTTCACCGCCAATGTCTGAAGGCGATCTTCTGGCGCTTCTCACTCTTGGCCGCGATATGACTTCGGCAATGCAGTCAGATTCAAAAGAGCTTTTCGAAAACGAAATTCTCGATGGTCTGAAAAACTCATACATTTCTGCCTTGATCGGCAACACCATTTCAACCGCACTTAATCTCGATGAGCTTTTCCTTACTTCTCTTTACGATAAGACAGAGGGCCGCTCGCGATCATTTATTCGCGCAGGTAAATATATAGGCAACAATATCTTCATGGCCTATGAAGGCACTCTTGATGAAAGAGATGAAGAGACCTTCATTTTTGAATATCGCCTTCCCAAAGGATTCGTGGTAAATTTAGAATTCGAAGAACCGGAAAAAGATAAAAGAATTGGAGTCAGATATGACTGGAAATTCTGGTAAAGGCGGTTTCAATGAGCAATTTGCGCGATTTCTTTCTACAACTTGAGACTTCCCTCTCGGCTGGGGTTTCGTTGCCCAGAACCCTGCATCTTCTAAGCGAGAACATTTCAGGCTGGGGAATGAAGGCCAAGGTAAAAAAAATGGCCGAAGACATCGATCAGGGTAAAAGCCTTGCTGACGCCATGCAAAGTGCTGGCAGTCCATTTACTCAGATGCAGATAAGTTTCATTCGCTTCGGAGAACAGACCGGAACGATTCCCGCTGTTTGCGGCAGTCTGGCCGAACATTCAGATAACGAACTGAGTCTTGAAAGAGAGATTTTTTCGGCTCTGGTGTACCCGCTTTTTTTGCTTTTTATCGTTATGGTAATGGCGCCCATTTTAAACGCGATTGTTTCGCAGAACTCGGTTTGGTCGGCAACGGGCGGAATCATTGGCGCTATCGCACTTTACGTGGTTATTCTGGCTTTGCTTTATGGTTTTTATCGTCTACTTGGTTCCGGGTTTGCATCAGGGTTTTTGATTCGTATTCCTTTTTTTGGCATGATTATGCGCAAACTTTCGCTTTGTCGCTTTACCCGATCACTCGGGGTTGGACTTGAAGCAGGGGTGCCTTTGGGGCAGTGTCTCGAAACTTCAATCAGGGTTTCGGCAAACCCATGGCTTGAAAAAGAACTGGCAGGACTGAAAACCGCGGTTCGCAATGGTCGCCCTTTTGGTGAAGGTCTTCGTGGTATCGATGCTTTGCCGTCAACCATGAAAGAGATGATCGCGGTCGGTGAACAAAGCGGCAAACTTCCGGAAATGTTGAAAAAAACTGCCCAATATTTTGAAGATGACGCAAGACAACGAATTAAAGTATTGACCAAGCTTTTGCCGATTCTTTTCTTTCTGCCGATTGCTCTGATCGTGGCATATGTGGTAATAACCATGGGATCAGGAATTTTGTCAGGCTTGCCACAACTTTAAATGATTATCGCAAGAATTGAATCGATACTGAATATAAGAAACGGAGAATGGCGGGAAGTAGGTTTTTTCTGGCTGTTCAATTTTCTTATCTGGTTCGCCCTCGGTATCGGTGACGCTATTTCTGACACTCTTTTCATCAAAAGGGTGGGGTTCGAAAAACTGCCGCTGATGTTTATCGTCTGCGCCTTGCTTGCCATACCGATAAGCCTTGTTTTAACCCTGTTTCAGGGCAAAATCGAGAAAAGAAAGCTGACCCTTTATTCAGGTATAATTTCTGCCGTTTTCATTTTACTTTCGGTAAATCTGATTTCGCAGCCTGAACTGTTCGCTTTTTCTGAACTAAGCTTCTATTTTCTTTATCTTGTTGCCAATCTAATGCAATATGTGCTGCCGGTGGTGATGTCTGTATTGATCGGAACCCAGTTCAATTCTCTGAAGGGCAAACGCCTGATTCCGGTTATTTTTACCGGGGCAATAGGGGGCAGAATTGCCGCCGGGGTGGGGCTGACCTGGCTCGCTTCGCATTACTCGATTCCTAAAATTCTCTGGTTCTGGCTCGTGCTGCATTCATTGGCTTTCGTCATTTTTGCCTTTGGTAGTCAGATTTTTGTAAAAACTCAGATTCAAAAATTTATCGATCCTCAGGCCGAACGGCGAAAAACCGGATTTATCGAAAAGTTACGCAAATTTATCGGTAATCTTGTCGAATCAAGGCTGGTTCTTCTTCTCGTGCTCTCATCGATTTTTTCTACGGTCACATTTTATTTCGCTGAATTTCAATGCGCTGAAATTTTCAATGCCCGGTTTCCTTCTGAAAACGAGTTAGCGCGATTTTACGGCTTCTTTACCGTGTTTTCAAGCCTGCTGGCCTTTTTCTTTCAGGGCGGTATCACCGGTAATCTTATACAACGCCTGGGTATAAGCAATTCAAATGTCATTTTTCCTTCGCTTGTAACCACAGGTTTTATCGGAACCTTCTTTTCGTTTTCTTTCATTCCGGGCGTCTGGTTGAAATTTCTGCATGGCGGGCTGAATAATGCTCTGTTTCAACCGGTGAATAATTTGTTCTACAATGCTTTGCCGGTTAAAGAAAAGGCCCGAATCATTACAATCAATGAAGGTGTGCTTTTGCCGTTAGGCACTGTAATTACCGGGGTTTTTCTTATCTATGCAGGACAAAATCAGGATATAATCAGGATTTTTCCGGTTGTTGCGGGCATTCTCTGGGTTGGTCTGGCTTTGATGATGAAAAAGCCGTATCGCGATGGCCTGCTTCGCCTTCTGAAAAGCTCGACGCTTGATTTCAACCGAACCGGAGAACTTGAAAAACTTCCGCTTGATCGTAATACCATGAATCTTCTTCTCAACACTCTCGAAACCGCAGATGAAGATACCTCTTCCATGATCGTTCAACTTATTCTCAACAACGGTGACCGTGAACGGCGCGAATCTCTTATAAAAAAGCTGATGAAATTTGACCCCGAAAGACGAGCCCGAGTTCTTAAAAAGGCAAGTTTGCCCATCGATAATATTTCTGCCGAATTTCTTTTTGCCTGTCTTGAAGAAGACAACTGCGAACTTCAGGAACTTTCGCTGCGATCTCTGGCAAGATTTCACTCTTCTTCGCGACTGCGGGAAAAGGTGTTGCCATTTCTTAACAGTGGTTCTGAAAATGCTCGCCGCCTTGCTTCGGTAATTCTGGCCCGAATTGGAGATCTGGACCAGATGCTGCAGTCTTTGCAGGTTTTGCAGAACTCAATTTACAGTGATAACGAAGAAGAGAGGCTGAAGGGAATAGAAATCATCGGGTTTACAGCCGACGAACGTTTCTGGGTCAATCTCAAGCCGTTTCTCAATTCGCCTGAAACCAGAATTAGAACCGTTGCCGCTTCTGCTCTTGAAAAAATCGTGACACACGGAGAAGCAGAAGAGCTATACGAGGTTATCGGGGCCTTGATAAAAGACAGTTCGCGCGAAATTCGTTTTCTTGCCTTAAAAATTCTCGCTCGCCTTTCTGAACCCAAGTGGTTTTATCATGTTGTAGAAGGCCTTTCAGACCCAAGCCCGCGCAATCGCAGCCTGGCGCAGGAAATTCTGATTTCTCACTATGACGACAAGCTTTCAGGGCTGATTACCGTATTGGAAAGCAATGAAGCTTCTTTGCACGCAAAAACTACGGTTGCCGGAATTCTCGCTGCCTCACAAGACTCTTCTATTCGTGAATATCTGCATCAGTTCGGGCAAAAGATCATTCAGCAGCTTTATGAGTTCAAAGTCGAAGAATATATACTTGCCCGTGATCTCGGCAATGAAAAAACCACTTTCATCAGAATGCTGCTAAGCGAAAAGGCCTGGGCTTATGCCAAGCTTATTGTATGTCTGGTTGCCCCCGAACAGAATCGCGAAGCCCGCGATCTTTTCAAAAGCCTCTATTCGTCGAACGAAGAACTGATAAGCAACGCCATTGAAGTCTTGCAGAATATGGGCGAAAGGCAGCTGGTTTATCATATCATTCCGGTGCTTGAAAACATTTCTCTCGAACATATCGCCGGTTATGGCATGAAGGTCTTCGCTATAAGAGACAAAGAAGCTAGAATCATTCTGGGAAAATATCTTTCATGCAATGATGTTGAACTTAAAGAAGCAGCAATTTACACTGTCAGCAAAGTCGAAATGACCGAGCTGATTCCGATTCTCAAAAAGATCAGGGCCGATAAGGCAGCGGGAACGACCTTGTTCGAAACCAGCAAATGGGCTCTTGACCGGCTTGAAAGTCGGGTATTGTAATACAGTTAAGGAAACTGAAAAATGATAATAATAGAAAGAATACTCTTTCTTAAGAAGATTTCTATCTTCAGCAGTTTATCAAGCTATGAGCTGAGAAAAATTGCCGAAGTGGTTTCGGAAGAAGAATTCGCAGCCGGGGAAGTTCTTTTTTCTGAAGGTGATTTTGGCGACTGTATGTATCTCGTCGTTGAAGGCAAAATTTCGATTTTTACCGGCAAACCTCCGGCAATAAAGATTCTTGCCGGCTTTGAAAAAGGGCATTTTTTCGGGGAAATGGGATTGTATGACGACAAACCGCGTGCTGCTTCTGCAATGGCAGATGTTGAAAGCAAGCTTCTTGTCTTGCGCAAGGGCGAGTTTTGCGATCTGATAAGTGAATTTCCCATGGTTGCACTTGGAATCATGAAAGAATTGAATAACCGCATAAGAGCCACCAACAAAAAGCTGCATCTGATCGAAAAAAACATTGTCGACAGTTCCAGCCGACTCTATTCAAGAGATTACTTTATCGATTGTATGAAAAACCTGCTTAATCGAGCACAAAACGAAAAAGCGACGGTTTCGTTTCTTTCTATTCATCTTAAAAAGGTGCATTTCAAAGAAAATTCACATTCAGAAGCCGATCTTGAAAAAATTCAAACAGAACTTATCAAAGACCTTGGAGGCTGCCTCGATTCTTTTACCCGCGAAAGTGATATGATTTGTCGTTTTGACCAGAAAAGCATTCTGGTTATGATTCCTGAAGCCAGTCGTAAAAGCACGCTTAAATTTCAGGCCCGGATAACTGACGATTTGAACCGGGTTTTAATCGAATTCGAAAGCGCAAAAAAGCTTTATTCTGATCTTGAGTTCAGAACCATTGTTTTTCCTGACGATGGGGTTAATTATGACGAGATCATGGGCAAAATCGAGACTGCATAATGAAAAATTCACGTCTGTTACTTGCTCTTCTGGTATTAATAATTCTTGGTATTGGGTTTTATTTTACCAAAGTCACTGACAATATAGGCTGGTACAACTCTGGCGAGTTCGTTGCCGCCGCAATTACCATGGATGTGCCGCACGCCCCCGGTTACCCGCTGCTTACACGCCTGGCGAATCTTTCTCTGGCTTTGCCTTTTGAGGTTGGCCCGGCCATGAAGATGAATCTGCTTTCGGCAATTATAGGCCTTTTGGCAATTTTGCTGAATCTTGTTTTTCTTTATCTTGCAGGTCTTCGAATTTTACCGGCTCTGGTTGCTTCAATTCTACTTCTTGCCAGCAGAACCTATTTTGATCAGGCCATATTGATTGAAGTTTACTGTCTTGAAGTATTGTTGGTTATCTCAGGGCTGATGGTCGGTATTTTTATTGCACGAGACAGCAACAGTCGCGTCACTGCTTTTTTTGCCGGTCTCGTCGGCACGATCGGTGTGGGGCATCGACCTACTTTTGTGCTTTATGCTGTTGCCCTGTATTTTTTCATCAACGTTCGCAAAGAGCCTTTAAAGAAACTTAGTTTAGCCTGGTTTGCAATTGGTGTGATTCTGGGTTTTTTACCGAGCCTCGACCTTTACTTTCGTTTGCAAAGCGGAACACGTCTGCTGCTAGACCCGATGATAGGGCAGGGCGTTTTGGGCTTTCTCCAGGTATATACCGGCACCGTTTATGGTGGTGGCCTTTTTTCTCTTGGTTTTACCGAAGTTCTGCAGCGATTCTTCTACTTTTTCAAATTTATATTTGATGACGTCGGCTTTTTCGTTTTACCACTCGCTTTTATAGCGCTTTTTAGACAGCGCGAAGATTCACCGGTATTGAAAGCTCTGGTTTTTATCGGCATGATCAATCTGCTTTTCGTTCTTAATTACAATGCTTTCGAAGCTCATTCAATGCTGTTGCCCTGTATTTTTTCGTTGTGTGCCCTTACCGGTTTCAGCCTGAATCGAATCAAGGACCCTGGGGCCAGAACCCTGGTCTGCGTTCTTGTGGCGGTTTCTGCGTTGCTGATTGCTTATCCGAAGCAGAACTCTCTTGACTCAGAGTCGGTAGATTTTTGTCGCCGTTTCTTTAAGAAAATTACCCCCGGAACAATGGCGGTAATGAGCAATGATGTCGAGTTTCGCCCTTATTATTTTCTTAGATTGACCGAAAACTTTCGCAAAGATGTGGCAGTTCAGCTTCTCGATGATATTGGTTTAAAAGAACTGCGCGGCCTGGCAAGCATTATCGAAAAAAGAGATGTTGCCGGAACTTTCGTTTACCCCCATGACGCCGTTGAAAAACTGGTTGCTTCATTTTCTCTGGTGGCAGAGGGCTACGGCTTCAACATTGTGTCCCCTCAAACTCCGGCCCTTGATTTTGCAAGATTTGCGGCAAAAGATAAGATAAGTCTAGGCGACAGCTCTATTTTACTGCCTGAATCTCAGTCTTATAAATTATCTGCAGGCGGGTCACTCGACTATGCCTATGCTTTTTCCGGCCAGGTCGAAGATTTCAAACAACTGCAGGTAATTACATTCATTACTGATTCAGAAAATCGAAAAATCTGGCGAAACGGCTTGTTGACCGGTCATGACTCGCATATGCCGGCAAAATTCGTTGCCGCCAACCTGTTAAGCGAACAGCAAAAAATCGAAGTTGCTTTAAAAAGATCTCTCGTCGTTCCATACGACCTCGAGCCGGGCAATTACCAGTTGCATATCATCTTTCGCAAATCCGCGGCAAACCCGGCCAATCACAACGAGCTCAAAATAGAAAGCCTGAACCTTTTCAATCGCGAAGGCTTTCTAGAAGTATTCAAGCTTAACTACGGCCAGAGCAACCGCATTATTTTCGATCGTCCCACCTTCGCCGCAATCGAAACTTTCCCCGCCTTCACCTGTCCCCTGCAGGTTCAATAATCTTTTAAGGCGGCAATAAAGTGAAATCATTACAAGGCTACCGGATTAAAATGGCTTTTTAGCAACAGCATCGTAAAAGTGCCGACGAAAAGCCAAAGTAATATGCCGAGTAAAAAACTTTTGCCTCCTGCTTCTCTGGCCTGTGAAAATGACATGTTTGAACCTATCAAAAACAATGCTATTACCATTCCCCGCTTTCCAAGCCAGTTCAGGGTGGCAAAAGCTGTAATGCCCTCAGGCAATAAGTGGGCAAGAACAATGGCAGCCAGAAACAGCCCGATAAACCATGGAGGATTAATTCTCTTTTCGCCGTCATTTCTGCGAAAAAACAGAATTACGATAGATAATGGAATGATCCATAAAGCCCGGGTCAATTTTATTATGGTTGCAATTTCAAGCGCTGCTGGCCCATAGGTCGCACCCGCACCTACTACAGAGCTGGTGTCATGAATTGATATTGCCGACCAGTAGCCGAACATTTCCTGACTCATATTGTAGTAATGCCCGATTGGTGGAAAAATCAAAAGGGCAATGGCGTTCAGGGTGAAGACCACTGCAAGAGAAAAAGTAATCTGGTTGTCTTCGGCCTCGATTACCGGAGCGATTGCTGCAATTGCGCTTCCGCCACAAATTGCTGTGCCTGAAGCTATCAGGACACTGGTTTTCTTGTCAACGCGCAGAACCTTTCCCATAAAAAGCCCGGCCAGAAGAGTAAATGTTACAGTAAGAGCGGTCAGTAAAAAGCTTGTTTTCGAAGCTTCGATCGCCTGATTCAAGCTCATTCCGAATCCCATCAGAACAATTGAAGCCTGCAGGATAAAAGATTTTCGGGAGCTGAAAAGTTTGTTTCCCAGTCCTTTAAATGCAAAAGCAAGCCCTGTAAAAAGTGCGAGGGCAGGAGAGACATTCAGAAAGAGGCATGAGAGGGTGACCAATGTGTAGAGAATGTTAAGCGCTCTTTGCTCATAAATCATAAACTTTTAACCTTATTACAAGAATTAAGGTTAAATTACTGGATTGATATAACTAAAACAAATCAATAAAAGTTATTGTCGATAATTAGAAATTATAGTTGCGCATAAAGTC
>JASURT010000009.1 GCA_030446435.1 Candidatus Ozemibacter sp. | reverse complement strand
CAATTATTTCACGCTTTTCATTCGTGATGCCAGTGTTTATGGCGGATCGCATTTCAATACTTTTGATTCATCTGTCAGCCAGAAGAGAACTCTAAGACTGGATCACGGCTGGAACGCAGTTAAAAAAGATTTTAATCCCACTCTAAATTACAACGACTGGGAAAAAGATCTGGCCCAGCTCGGTAATGGCGCATTGACGCCACCTGGTCGAGTGTATCTCGGACAGGATGTCAACAGCCTTATGCAGGCAGGCCCTGCTGTTCTGGTCAGACCTACAAACGGCGCCAAACTGCTTTTCGGCAATAACCTCGATTCAAATACCCAGCTTTTTTCGCAGATGAACGCCCAGGAAAACTTTTTCCTAAGATTTGATGTGCCCTGGGTCGGCCTGAAAAAATACGTAAATGATTTCATGGAACTACAGGGGCAGACAAAAACCGATAAAGGCAAATTTTTGAAGTTTCTTACCGGCAGCAAATGGAACGATGATACAAAGATAAGACTGTTCAATCTGGGTGCCGGCGATGAGCTGACCGAGCCCACGACCAATGGGCCACCTTCTTTTATTAACTGTTTTCAAAGTTATTCCGTTCATACAGGACAGCTGGTAAGTCAGACCCCGGGCGGCCGAGCGTCAAGTGAAGGTGAGATGAAGTATCGCCTGATGCCTGAACTGAATAAAAGCGGCCTCGATGTCTTTGGCATGGCGCCACCAACGCCGCCTTTGGCTCCCCTTGGCGGTGCTGATTTCTCGAAGTTGTCACCCACGCTTGTTTATGGACCCGCAATGCGCCAATATTTCCGGGGCGTACAGATTCACCCAAAAGGTGGGCAACCGTTTGAAATGCCCTTCATCGCCACAAACGGTCCGATTCTTTCCATGATTCCCGGCTTGAAAGGCAACACCAAGCTTACGGCCACTCAGGCTCGTGACTTGTTCGAACTTGCCGGGGTTACCAAAGAATTTTGTGACAAGATTTATCAAAACTGGGAACTATTGCCCGATGAAATGCGAGAATTGGATAACTACGGCAATTTTATGAGCGACTCAGGTGTCGAACTTTATAACCGTGGTTTGGGAAATTTTCTGCAGCGACTTCAGAAAAAGCAGTCAGAGTATGAAGGTCCCTTAAAAGATCATCTTGGCGGCTTTCTTGAAAACTTTCCATATCCATATGGCGCTTTGCCGGCCGGTCTTGACACTGTTATCAGGGGCAGCCCAATGCTCGAATTTTACGAAGGGCCTTTGTGGTATGCGTTGCCCGATGCCTACAGTTCGTATCTGCTTGATTTTTATTTCATACCTCGAAGCACCGAAGACTTCTTCAGGGGCCGAACCACAGTTGCAGTCGGCGGAGAATCTTATGACCGTT
Organism: Candidatus Ozemibacter sp.; assembly: GCA_030446435.1. GTDB lineage: Bacteria > Muiribacteriota > Ozemobacteria > Ozemobacterales > Ozemobacteraceae > DYKG01. The sequence goes on along the minus strand of JASURT010000009.1, from coordinate 34,461 downwards.
TTCAATTCAAGTATATCAACAATGTTCAGGCTTACCGAACCGGTGCGAATAACCAGACTCTCGAGCTGAACGGTATTCTTGCCCTGAATGATTCCGAACCTCTCGGTTTGAGAAATCTTAAATTCAAAGGTCATGGAATCATTTACTCAAGCCCGATGATGGGCGGCGGCAAGGTTGTCATTGCCGGTGACCTGGTCGGGGCTGAAACGCCTATAGACGGGTCTTTCAATTCATCGGTCGGCAACGATCTGTTGACAATTATCGCGCCGCAGATTGTAATCGAAACCTCATATGCCCAGAGTGGCAGATGTTACGTTGAAGCCAACCTGATTTCTGTCTCAGAGCCAATTCAGGTCGTGGGCGATAAACCGGTTACAATCAAAGGAACTGTGGTAACTCCATTTTTAAATCTCGAAGAGCATTTTAAAGTGCCTGGTGAAAATGTTATTATTTACAACCCTTTGAACGGAATCTGGCGTAATGTCATGCCAAGTCTTATGGATAAGCAGTATGTAGCCAAGATCGTTACCGGTGGGGTGGGTAAATTTGACTGGAAATACGAGCGGGAATGATATGAGAAAAAGACGAAACACGGGTTTTTCTCTGGTTGAAGTTCTCATAGTTATTATGATGATTTCTGCCGGTATTTTGCCTATTTACTCCTTGATGAGATCAGGGCAGAAAAGAATCGTTCGCGCTGATACCAGAACCATGGCAACCCTCTTCGGAACTTCTGCAATCGAACTTGCCCGAACTCTGGGCTATGACAAGGCGCAAAAGCTTCATAAAGACGATGATTTTATCGAACTTACCAAAACTGCAGATAAAAATGGCTTCGAATTGCGGTTTGAACCTACTTTACAACCTGTAACCCCCTTGCCACCCAAAGCCAAGCCAATGTTTCTGCTGAGAATAAAAATCTCGGTAATTTCAAAGCATAAAAAGGCAGAATCAGACGTGCCGGTTTTGACTTTTGTCACAATTCTTACAGACCCAAGGTATAATTTTTACTGATGTTTATTAAGCGGAAAAGTTCTGGTATGACCATGGTCGAGCTTGTTTTTGTAACAGGCATGATTCTCTTGCTTTCAGGCTCGATGTTTCAGTTACTGAGAACTGTCAATAAAACATTCGTGCATTCTCAGAACAAGCTCGATATTTTGCAGACAACCAGAATTATCATGACCGGCATAAGAAACGAACTCAGAAATGCCGCCGAAAAACCACAGGTTTTCAATGACCGGCTCAATATTCCCCTGTCATCGACTGAGACCGTTCAGTATTACTTTGATACAGAAACCCGGCGACTCTATCGTGGTAAAAAATCGGGCATCAACGATCCTGACCCTGATGTTTCTGCGATGCGGCCGTTTCTCTTTAATGATGGCCAGATACTCGCTTTTGATTATGACTCGAGTTATCGCGATTCAGACGCTTTTGTGCAGTCTGAACTGGCCTTGAATTCAAAAATCTGGTTCAAGGTTTCGATGAAAATTCTTTACTCAGAAAAATTCGACAAGCTTTCTGAGGCTGAAAAAGAAGAGATTCTTAAAAATCCTGATGCAGACCCCAGAGTTAAGGCATTTTTTATGATGATTACGCCACGAAAAGTGAACTGGCTTCTTCAGGCCACTCAGTGATCTCATCACAGGGTTTAAATTCTGATTCAGTCGCTTTTATTTCGCTTTTCAACCGGTGGTTTGCAAATTCATGAAGTTGTTTTTCTTTCATGCCTGCGAGATGTCGGGTTGTTTTATAGAAGCTCATAAATCATAAGTTTTGAAAGAAACCGGGTTAAACAGAAGAGCAAAAAAAAGACCGCTCCAGGCTCTCCGGAGCGGTCTTTTTTACTTTAAATTTCAGTTTATGGCTTTATTTGCTGGGTTCTTTGCCGGTAAGTTTTTTGTATTCTTCGTAGGCAGCCATGTATTTTTTGTGAGTTTCCGCGATGTTTTGCGAATTGTTTGATCTTGTTGCTGTGATATATGCATCGTAGGCAGCTTTGTATTTTGCATCAGCTTCTCTGATTTCTTCAGAGGTCGGCGCTGATGGAGCTAAGGCTGTGCCGTTGGTAACTGGTTTCGGAGCAATTACATTGCTTTCATAAGAGGCCGGAAGCTCTGGGGCCAGGGCCGGTGCACCACCGACAACGTTACCAGAAGAGCCGCCCTTGTTGTTGAAAAAGAGTATGCCGCCCGTGGCTTCATTGTCTGCCTTGTGAAGAAATCGCATTGCGGTTCTGCCAAGGAATCCGCCTGCCAAAGCGCCGGCAACATAACCGATCGGACCAAATGAAGCCAGACCCATTGCGCCTGCAACCGCTCCGCCAAGAGTGGCCAGGTTGGTTAAACTACCGGTTCCGTAGCCGGTAACGATTCCGCCGACTATCCAGCCTGCAACCCCGCCTGCCAGCATGCCAAGAGGCGGCACAAACGCAGAACACAGTGCCGCGCCTGCAACGGCTCCGGCAATTTTACCTGCGAATTTTGCGAATGGTCTGACGGCGCTGAGAACGCTGCCGAGAATTCCGGCTTCTGCCGTGCCGGGAATTACGAATATGGCTGCAAGTATTGAAAAGACAAGAAGAAGGTTGAAACTTCTGTTTCTCGTTAGTCGGTAAATCATAAAGCACCCTCCGGTTTTATAAAGAAATCTAAATCAATCTTTTTTAATCATAAGAAAAATCGACCTTGCCCGCAATGTACGAAAACCCGAAAGGGCATTGTTGATTGTGGCAAAGTTTTCGTGCAGGTAATTGCTTATCTGAGGGGCTTGAACAAAAGGCCCTGAATCGATTTTTCGCTGTCTGAATTGTCGTATTCAAAAACGGCCAGGTAACGATCTCTCGCTTTTAAAGCGTCGATTTGTTCGTCTTTGAAAATCCAGCCTTCTTTTTCATTTTCACGACCGACGGTTCGGCCTTTTCCAAGAAGGTTCAGTTCAGGAATCGAAAAAAGATAAAGATTTGCACTGACCACCCAATCGTTGCTGCGGTTGGCGTATATCTCGCAGATTAAAGAGCTGGGTTCACGTTTTGTTTCAGGCTCTTCTTCTTCTTCTTTGTCGTTTCTTAGTCTTAAAGGTTTTTTCGCTCTTTTGATTTCACCGCGTTTGAATCTAATTGTTAAAGCCCAGGGCTTCGAGCAGATGCTTTTTACGAAGCTCTGCCCCTCATGATTGATTCGCCCTTTTTCAAAGCTTTCTTCGTCGTTCATTATATATCTGGCGATTAGATAGCCGGTTTTTTCAAGCTGCAGAGGGGTTAAAATTCTCGATTCGGTAATATGCAGCAATTCTTCAAGAAGATCGTCAGATATTGCCGCACCTGAATAAAGAGAGGCTTCTATTCTGAGAAGATCTGCCGAGACGCGGTTGTGGCTTGACATGGCACCCTTGTTTTTAACCTCATTGAGTTTGTTAAGCGCCTGGTTGAATTTTCCGTCGTAAAAATCGATAACGGCTGAAAAGAATTTTTCATCGCCCGGTAAAGTTCTTGGAAAAAGATGTGCCGAGGTAGAATATTTCTCTTTTGAAAATGGACCGTTAAGCTTTTTTTGCAAGGCTGCGACAATTCTGGCTTCCATTTTCCATTTCTCGTCTTTCTCGATGTCGCCAAGACGGTCATAAATTCCTTCCAGAATCCAGAGTGCTTCGTCTACGAGAGGGTAGTCCTGGGGCGCGACGATCTTGAATTTTTCAAGCACGCTGGCTGCTTCCATGTATTTGCCCATGGTCGCAAGCACAAATCCTTTCATCTGGTTCCAGGCAAAATCATGGTAATCGGTTGAACCGGCGACCGGTGAAATCGCCGCAAAGCTGTATTCTGATAGCAGAGCGTAAGCTTCTTCCTGCTGGTTGCCGAGCGCAAGGGTTTCGATCAGCTTAAGTCTGACTTCGCGGTTCGTCTGGTCTTTGCCGAACAACCTGAAATCGGCTTTAAACTCAGGGGCCATGCCAAGGCACCGTCGAAAGCTTTCCACGGCGATGTCGAGACTTTCTTTCTTCTCTCTCGTGTGCTGAGTAAGCATCTTTTGCTGATAATAAAGGCCGCGGACATAATTTAGATCCGGAATCAGAGAAGAAGTTTTGAATTGAGCATCGCATGATCTGAGCCATTTCTTGGCTGCCCTTAATGTTTCTTTAACGTCTTTGGTGTCGACAATAAAAAAAGGCGCGGCTCGATTTGCTACGTATTTGCCTTTATATAAACTGTTTTGATACTGCTTTCTCGCTTTAAGCGTGTTGGCAAGACAAAGATACATGCGTGATTTATCGATTATGTCGCTTTTCTTTGCATCTTTTTCAGCATTTTCGAGAACCCTGATTATTTCATCAAGATCTCTGATTTCATAATCGCGCTCGTCTATGGTTTCAAGCTGTTCTTTTGCTGAATAGAAGTATTGTTGCGGTGTAATTTGCAAAAGCCCGTTCTGGCCGGCCGAGCAACCCGACATGTAAATTGCCGCAAAAGTCAGTGTAATCAGAAAAATAGCTTTTAGCAGAATCGCTTTCATTAATTGCCTCTTGAATAGTAGGTGGAGTATTAGAAGTTTTTAAGTTTAATCGAAACGCGCCCTTTATTGTAGCCTGAATCTTTGGGCTTGTCATAAAAGATGATATAGTTCGCTTCAATCAGCTTGTCGACAAGCTCTTCGATTTTGCTGAAGCGGTAGCGGTCATCATCGAATTTGGGACCGAGTTCGATGAATTTGTTGTCTTCAATGAAGAAAAGATACTGAATTGTCGAGAAAATGCCTTCAGGCGCATCTCTGTTTTTATCAAGATAGAGATTTACTACATCAACTTTGGGAACACGGGTCGAGTCTTTGCCAAGCTCTTCAGCTTTGTGTTGCAGCTGCTGATAAAGCTCTTTCGTGTCTCCCCAGTCTTTTGCCTGAATCATGGCGCAGTCAAGATCGTATTCAAGGTCGCCCGAACCTTTGCAGTGATACATGGTCGGTCTTTCAGGGTCCGGGGTCGCATCGATCATACAACCTTCCTTTGATAGCGAACTGATGGTCATGATTGGGTTGTTCAGTTCAATCGAAAGACCTTTGAGTTCGGTTGAAATTTCTTCGACCTTGAATTTCTCGTCCATATAAGTGCGTGAAAGTGGCATTTTCTGAATGTAATCGACGAAAATCATGATGTCATCAGTGTTGAAGTCCTGCATGACGTTGTATGCGTAAGATCTGATTCTGTCGACCGTGTCTTCTTTGGTTGCTTCAACAATGTAGAAATAGTCCATGTATTCCTGCATCTTTTTCCAGCCGCCCATGAATTTTGCGTCGGCAATCATGTCGGATCTGATCTTCTTTCTCTGCAAAGTGTCAGGGTTCAGGCGACTTTCTTTTGCCAAAAGACGATAGGTCAGATTCTTTTTCGTCTGTTCGTATGTGAAAAACAGAACCGGTATTTTGTTCAGAGAAGCTACCCTGGTTGCCAGTTCAAGAGTGAAGGTCGTTTTACCCCGACGCGGTGCCCCGGCTATCGCATACATGAAACCCTTTCTGAAGCCTGAAACGGCGATGTTCAGGTAATGCATCGGTTCAAAAGAATAGCCGATGATTTCAACCTCACCGGTAATTTCTCTCTTGTCCATGTCGGTGATGATGTCTTTCATCTCTTCTCTGACAAGATTGATTCTTTTGGTGGTTCTGGCTTTTTGAATGTTTCTTACGTTTTGAATAACTTTATTGGTGAAGGTTTCAAGATTTTCATTCTCGGCCTGGGTTGGCGCGTCGATGAAGTCATGAATTTCATGAGCTACTTCTTTTAATTTTCGTTTCAGCGCCTGTTCTTTCATCAGTTCGAGGTAATGCAGGGCCTGGTCGAGCATTGGCGGCGTTTCGCCCAGAACACGGTCAAGAAAGTCCTGTATCGTTTTATCCCATAAATTCAGCTGCTTGAGCTTGTTTTTTATAACAATCTTGTCAAGCGAAGATAATTCGGGGTTTTCTTCTCTTAATGCGAGAATTGAACGGTAAATTGCCCGGGAATATCTGGTGGAAAAAAGCCCGGCGATGAGCCCCTTGCCCTTGAGGTTTTCGAGAATAAAAGTGTCTTTCATTATTCCCGACATGATTGAAATTTCGAGGTCTTCATCCCCATAGCCCGTTACTGAAGAGGTAAAAGTTTCTTCGTGTGTTTCTTCGGCCATCGTTTCTATTTTATTAGACAAATTTGGCTTGTTTTGTTCCGTATTTAGGCTTATGGCGGAGGGTTTGGGGGGAACGTTGTTCGCCCCTGGTTGCGCTGACGATGATACTGCAGGCCTGTTGGCGGGATGCTCTGCGACGGGTTTGGCGGGGGCGGGATCAGCGGCTGGGGGAGTCAGTGAAAAGGAGGCGTTTTCCGGAGATGGTTTAGAGATCTGAGAGGGCTCGCTTCCTGACAACCTGGGCGGAGCATGATTTTGAGCAGGGGCAGGTTGCGCCGGTGCTGTTGGTCTTGGTTGCCCTGGCTGCTGGGTTGCAAACGCTGGTGGTTGAGATTGAACCGGTGGAGCTGGCGGTTGAGTTGCTGAAGCCGCCGGGGGGGTCTGTGACACAGGCTGTGGTGGCGATGCGGGTCTTGAAGCTGCGCCTTGTGAAGTTGCCGGGCCTGGTTGCGCTGGTTGTGTCGGCTGAGAAGGCTGCGTCGGTTGAGCAGGCTGCGCTGGTTGAGCCGGACGTGGTGGTTGAACAGGTGGCGAAGGCCTGGTTGCCTGAGCAGGTTGTGGTGGATTGGAAGCCGGGTTGTTTAAAAGCCCATTCAGCGAAAAACCAGATGAACCTGAATTCGCCGGCGTAGCCTGGGTTTCCGAACTCTGCTGATTACGCTGTTTTTGTGCGCATTCAACGCAAATATAGCCTTCCTGTATCTCTTTGTTGCAGATGTTGCAGTTTGCCACCTTTGCCTCCTGTTGTAAATTGAAACAAGTCCCTGTTAATTAGAACTAAAGAATAACATTTAGCTCGCTTTTTTGAAAAAGAATATCGCCAGATAGATAAAAATAACCGAGAAAACCTCATAAATACAGGGGTTAAGGTTAGTGTCCTTGACAAGCTCATGTCAACAAAGTATTATGCCGATACTTTGATTAGTCTATTCTGTGAAGGAGCCTATGAACAGAACGAATCTTTTTTATATCATAACGGCCTTTATTCTACTGGCTTTCACTATTCCAGGCGCTTTTGCCTATGAAAGCAACGTTGTTGTCGGCTTCGAAGTCGAAGGCAACAGATTGATTGAAGAAAATGTAATTCTTCTGAATCTGGCAATGAAAGAAGGAGACATTGTTTCCCCCGAAGCGGTTCAGGAAGAAATTTCCCGGCTTGGTGAAATGGGTTATTTCTCTTATGTTGGCGCAGAAATACGGGCTAAGGGCCAGGGAAAAGTAGTCGTTTTCAAAGTTGAAGAAAACGCGATTATCGGTGATATCGAAATTAAAGGCTGTAGCAAAATTAAGAATGAAGTTCTTAAAGCTGCCATGGAAAGCAAGATAGGCTCTGTTTTCAACAGCAAACTTCTTACTCAGGATATTCAGCACCTGAATGAAGCTTTGGCTCGTGAAGGCTATTTGTTTTCAAAGGTTTCTGATGCCTATGTTCAGGACCAGGGAAGCAAAATCAACATTGAAATAACTGAAGGCGTTATTTCTGAAGTTCGTATCGAAGGCCTGAAGAAAACAAAAGAAAAAGTTGTTCGCCGTGAATTATCGGTAAAAGCCGGTGAGATTTACGACAATAAAAAAATCGTCAGAGATTTACAGAGAATCTACAATCTTGGTTTCTTTGAAGAAGTAAAACGAGACCATCTGCCTGGCAAAACTCCTGAAGAAATCGTTCTGGTCATTCAGGTCGTTGAACAGAAAACCGGTCGCGCCGGTGTGGGTGCAGGCTATTCTTCTCTCAATGGTCTGGTTGGCTTTGTTAATCTTTCTCAGAATAACTTCCAGGGCGAAGGCAAAAGGGTTTACATGAAAACCGAATTTGGCGGAGTGCAAACCTATGAACTCGGTTATTTTGATCCCTGGCTTAACAACCGACCTCAGAGCTTCGGAATCGATGTTTACAATACTAAATATACCCGCAATCTTTACGATAGCGGCAACACCCTTACCGAATATGACGAACGAAGAAAAGGCGGCGCGATCACTCTGGGCAGAAGAATCAGAAGAGATGTCGACCTGTCTTTCAGATTCAGAGATGAAGATGTAAAACTTACTCCAACCGATTCTACCGCCACGGCTCCGGCGGGCATCTTCAATGGCCGGTTGCAGACATTTGCCGCAATTCTTGATAAAGACACGAGAGATAACCGTTTCAGACCAACTCGCGGTTTGCACGATTCATTCTGGGTTGAAACCACAGGCGGACTGCTCAAGGGTCCGAATCAGTATACAAAATACATGCTCGCGCTGAGACGCTATTTCGCCATTTCCCAGAACCGCAAAACCGTTGTGGCAATACAGGGCGTTGGCGGACAGACCGAAATCGGCGAAGGTTTCGTACCTATCTACGATATGTTCTCTGTCGGTGGCAGCGACACGGTCAGAGGTTACGAAGAACGAGAATTTCTCGGCACCAAGGTGTTTTATGCCAACCTCGAACTGAGACAGAATTTTGCCAAGAATTTCGATGCAGTTCTGTTTTATGATGTGGGTAGTGCCTGGGGAACCGACTACGACAGGAAAAAACAAGATTTCGATCTGAAGCAGGGTTACGGAATCGGTATCAGATTGCAGACTCCACTGGGCCCTGTGGCTCTTGACTATGGTAAAGCAACTGATCGCGGTGACGGAACCACTTACATCAATTTTGGTTCATCTTTCTAATTAACTAAGATTCCAGGATTTTAAGGCGTAAAAAATATAAGGAGAACTTATCCGATGAAAAAACATTTCTTGAAATTAGCTCTTGCTGCAGGCCTTGCTGTAAGTCCAATGGTGGCCTTCGCTGCTGAATTTGGTGTTGTTGATGCTGCCAAGATTTTTAACAAATACAGCGAAACTCAGAAAACCAAGCAGGTTCTTGAATCAGAAAAAGCCAAGCTTCAGAAAGAACTTGAAGCAAAAAAATTGGCCGTTAAAAAGCTTGACGACGACTATGTGGCAACTGCAAAAAAAATGCAGGATTTGCGTGATGCAAAGAAAGAATCTGATGCAAGAGCCCTTGAAAGCAAACTTAAAGATTTGCGACAAAAACTTGCTAAAGAAACCGGCGAATTGCAGAAATTCTTTGAAGAATCACAGAAAAGACTCTATCAGATGGAAGAAAAAGAAATGGGTGACCTTTCAAAAAGTCTTGATGAAAGAGTTGACAAGGTAATCAAACAGGTTGCCGTAAAACACAAAATCAAAGCTGTATTTGAAAAAAGATTTTTCTATTATGGCGATGATAAGGCCGTTATCGATATTACTGATGAAGTTCTTGCCGCTCTGAACAAAAAATAAAACAACAATAAAAGCAGATGCCTGCGGGCATCTGCTTTGACTTTTTTATGACAGAAAAAAGAAGAAAGACTATTACGTTGGGTTCGCTGGCTGAATTGATGGCTGGCAGCCTGATTGGCGATGCTGCAACTGAAATTTCCGGCGTGGCTTCAATCACAGAAGCTCAGCCAGGCGAAATTACTTTTTTGTCTGGTGCCAAAAATTTTTCCCAACACCTTGAGAATCTTAAGCGTAGTAGGGCTGCTGCAGTAATCGCCCCCGAAGAAGCTCCTGAACTTCAACTTCCTTCAATCCGACTCAAGAATGCCTATTTCGGACTGGTAAAAGCCCTGGAATTTTTTCACCCGGAAAACCGCCCGGAATACGGAATTCACCCAACCGCTTTCGTCAGCGAAAATGCTGCTGTTGGCGAAAATGTCGTTGTCGGTCCCAACGCCGTTGTCGAAGCCGGCGCTAAAATTGCCGAAGGCGCATGGATCGATGCGCAGGCGTATATCGGCACCGAAACAAGCATCGGAAAAAACACCAGGATTTTTTCAGGCGCAAGGATTCTTCAGGGCTGTCAGATCGGAGAAGGTTGTATCGTGCATGCCAATGCCGTTATCGGAAGTGATGGCTTTGGTTTTACCCCGCACCAGGGACAGCAGCTGAAAGTGCCGCAAATTGGCAATGTGATTGTAGAAGACAATGTCGAAATCGGGGCATGTGTTACGATTGACCGGGCAACAATGGGCTCGACCCGAATCGGCGCCGGCACCAAAATCGATAACATGGTTCACATCGCTCACAATGTCATTGTTGGCAAAAATTGCACCATCGTTGCCCAGGTCGGTATATCAGGAAGCACGATTCTTGAAGACAATGTTACCATGGCAGGACAAACGGGAACCGTTGGTCACGTAACCATTGGCAAAGGCACGATTGTGGCCGCTCGTGGTGTGGTAACCAATGATGTCGAACCAAACAGTTTCGTTTCAGGTTTTCCGTGCAAACCGCACCAGGAAGAACGCAGAATTCTCGCGGCTCTCAGAAAGCTTCCCGAGACTCTGAAGAAAGTTCGCGAACTTGATAAACTAGTTTCAAAAAAGGAAGAATGATGACTTTTTCAGGTAAACGCATAGTTTTGCTGGCAATTTTGTTTGTCACGCTTTTGACCACAAACCTCTGGGCCCAGAATCCAAGAAGATTTCATTATATGGGCACCTCTATTTTTGCAATGCCTACCGGTTTTACCCGGTCCACAATGAGCTACATCAATGACAGCGGCCACTCTGCAGTTCTAATCTCGCAGTCGCTGATGAACAATTTTCTTGAAGTTTCAATGCTGCGCCACATGAACGACGCCGAAAGCGGAAAAAGCGTAATGAACTTCAAGCTGAAGCTTATCGAAGAAGATCTGATTATTCCAAGCATAGTCTGGGGCGTTTCTGACGTTAACACCCAGCTTGGTTCGAAAATCTTCTATTTTGCTGCTTCGAAATCAATCGAAGCTTTTGGCGTTCATCTTCATGCCGGTTTTTACAAAGACCCCATAACTACCGACAAAAAGACTTTTTTCGGCTTCGAAAAAATGGTTTTCCCTCTGGTAACAGTTGGTGCTGAACGCAATGATGAAATTGACACTTTCGGTATAAAGCTCAGTCCTTATCCGGGTCTTAGTATCGAAATTGCACAAAGAGACCGCAAAGAAGAACTTTACAATCTCAATTACATTAGATCATTTTGATTATCGATGATAGCGGAAACAAAACAATTTACCACTGCCAGATCGACTAAAATCGAAGGAATTGGCCTGCATACAGGTAAGCCTGTGGTTCTTGAATTTCATCCTTCAGATGAAAATACAGGCATTTTCTTTCGTAGAACCGATCTTCCAGGAAACCCCGAGATAAAAGCCAGCATCGATAATGTGGTTTCAACAAATCGTGGCACCGTTTTAAAACAGGGTGATGCTCAGGTTCACACCGTAGAGCATGTTTTGGCCGCAATATATGGCAGCGGCATCGATAATCTCAGAGTTGATCTTTCAAGTGAAGAACCGCCGGCATGCGACGGCAGTGCAAGCGTGTATTTTCAGCATTTGCAGAATGCAGGTCTGGTTGAACAAGCCGACTCTCTGGACCCTGTTACGCTTGATCACAGCTTCTGGATGAAGACCGGCGATAAATTCATGGCCTATCTGCCTTCAGATAAGCTAGAAATAACTTTCACTCTCGATTATAACAACGGTTTGCTCGAACGCCAGGCCATTCATATCGAGATAGATTCTGATTCTTTTAAAAATAGAATCTGTCGCGCCAGAACTTTTGGTTTTGAATACGAATTTGATATGCTGGCTAAAAATAATCTGGCACGAGGTGGCAGTCTTGAAAATGCCATAGTTATCGGTAATGATGGCAAAATTCAGAATCCAGACGGACTTCGGGATTCAGATGAGTTTGTCTTGCATAAAATTTTGGATTTTATAGGTGATTTTTCGCTGATAGGCAGAAGAGTAAAAGGGCATTTTATTGCAGAAAAAACCGGTCATGGTTTCAATGTAAAGTTTGCTCGGGCTCTTTTCGAGAAGTATTGCCAGATTCAGCAAAGAAAGGAATCTGATATGATGTATATTGAAGACATCAAAGCGGTTTTGCCGCACCGTTATCCTTTTCTGCTGGTCGATAGAATTCTTTCTATTGTTCCTGGAGAGTCAATTATCGGTATTAAAAATGTTACCGCCAATGAAGAATTTTTCAACGGTCATTTTCCGGAAAAGCCCGTAATGCCCGGTGTGCTTATCGTTGAGGCTATGGCTCAGGTAGCAGGGGTGCTTTTTCTTTCACAGCCCCAAAACAAAGGTAAAGTTCCTTTCTTTTGCGGTATAGACAAGGTAAGATTCAGACGCCCGGTCGTGCCAGGAGACCGCCTGGAATTCAGTATAAAAGTTTTGAAAGTTCGTGGAAATACTGGTAAGGTTGAAGCAGAAGCAAGAGTCGACGGAGAGCTTGTTACCGGTGGCGAACTCATGTTTCAGCTGGTTTAAGCTGATTTAGAAGGGAGATGTCAATGTCTGTACATCCAATGGCCGTCATAGCTCCTGGAGCTAAGCTCCATCCCACAGTAAAAGTTGGTCCTTTTACAGTCATTGGTCCTAATGTTGAAATTGGCGAAAATACCGTAATCGGTCCCAATTGCACCATTGATGGATTCACCACACTTGGAAAAAACAATGTGCTTTCGCCCTCGGTTAACATCGGCCAACCCCCCCAGGATTTAAAATTCAAAGGGGAAAAATCTTTTGTTAAAATCGGCGACGGCAACCATTTCCGTGAATGCGTAACTGTTCATCTTGCCGAAGGTGAAGGCAATTCTACCGTAATCGGCGACAACAATCTTTTTATGGCCTATGTTCATATTGCTCATAACTGCACGGTTGGCAGCAATATCATCATGTCTAACTGCGCCACACTTGCTGGTCATGTTGAAGTGGGCGACAGGGCCGTTCTTGGCGGTTTCACCGGAATTCACCAGTTTTGTAAGGTCGGTTGTATGGTTATGGTCGGTGGCATGAGCAAAATTGTAAAAGATGTGCCCCCGTTCATCAAAATCGATGGAAATCCGGCCAGAGTAATTGGTTTGAACGCAGTCGGACTCAAAAGAAATGATGTTTCCAAAGAGTCCATTACCCGTATTCGCCAGCTGTTTAAAGTCTTTTTCAGATCTGACATGAATGTTTCGCAGATTCTTGAAAAATGGGATGACCTGGTTGATTCTTCAGATCCTCTTATCCAGAAATTTCGCGCTTTCGTTGAAAAATCGAATCGAGGAATCTACAAGCGCACCAGAAAAAGCAGCGTTTCCAGCGACGATTGAAACCAATAAAACCCAAAAAAGCCGCCTTTTCTGAGGCGGCTTTTTTTATGCTCCGTAGGTTAGCGATTCTAACCGGCTAAGTTACAATGAATTAAGTTCTTTCGGCCAGTCGAAATGCCGATGAAAGCTATTTTGGTGATTTCAAAAATTCTCTGATTTCTGTTAAAATAGAATAGGAATATAGAGGATAGTTTATGAGAGTACTGAAAGATTTTTTCGAGGCCTTTTTTCCGTTTCGCTGTCATGCTTGTTCAAAGCTCACCAACTTTAACCAGGTGCTTTGTTTAGTCTGTCAGAAGAGACTTTTGCAGGCTTTGCACGAACCGAAATTAGTTGAAGATACAATCTGCGAATTTCCCGTTTTCACTTTAAGCAGTTATGATTCGTTTGTTTCTGACGTAATTAGAATGATCAAGTACAGACCCTCGCGAAAGCTGCTCGATCATTTGCACCATGCTATCGGGCAAAAAAGCCTGTTGCGCCCAATGGTTAACCGGCAAAAAATTTTCGTTCCCGTGCCGATGCACAGGTTGCGGCGAGGCAAGCGCGGCTTCAATCAGGCAGAAGTTATTGCTGAAACTTTTGCAGAATTGTCAGCAAATTTGTTTTCACCGGCTTTGACAAGAATTGTTTCAACCCGACCACAGGCTGAATGCGACGAAGAAGAGCGATTTACCAATCTCGACAACGCTTTTGCCCTTGAAAAAGGTCTGGTTGCTTCATCATTCAAGGGAAAAGATATCGTAATCGTTGATGACGTAGCAACAACAGGCACCACCATAAAGAAATGCAGCGAACAACTGGCATTGCTTAAACCCGCAAGAATTTCGGCACTGGTGGTTACGCATTCTTTTAGAAAATCAGCAGCTTTTTTAAGTCCGCGTCAGATGCGTGATTGACAATGACGCAAAAGAGTTTTAAAATATTATTGCTAATTTAGCTAAATGAACCCGCTTGTTCGTCCGATATTCAGTTTTGGAGGCGTCCCCCGCTTTCTAAACTAAAAACACAGGGGGAGACGTTCAAGGGAGTCAGGAGGAACCATGAAGGTTTCCAATATTAATGTAACAAGTATCTATCAGGACCAGGTTAAGAAGGCCAAGGGCGACAAGGTTGACGGCGAATTCCGCAAAATGATGCAGGATTCAGCTGAAAAGACCGAAAACAAGACCAAAGCTTTCCACCCACCCAGCGGGATTAATCCAAATAATCCCATATTAACCGGCGCACCTGTGGCTCAGGCAGACCCGGTTGAGACTGTCAAGTTCGCTGCTGAAGTTGTTGCCGGCGAACCAGACGTACGAGCCGAAAAGGTTGATCGAATCAAGAAACTGTTTGACGCAGGTCAATATAACGTGCCTGCCGAAGCAGTGGCTGAAAAACTCTGGAACCACAGAGCTATCAGAGATTCCTGGGAGGGCTGACCCCTCAATTGAAAGAAGTAGTTGATCAACTTAAAGCGATTCTTTCTGAAGAATTGGATATTTACCAGAAGCTGCATCGTCTTGCCAATGAAAAGAAGAAGCTGTTGCTGGAAAAATTTTCGACCGAATTTCAGGGAATCGTCAGCCAGGAAGAAGTTCTGGTGCAAAGATTGATTGATCTTGAACCGGAACGGCAACAATGCGTTAAGCAGATCACCGGTCGCGAAGACGCCAATCTCGATGCGGCAGTTGAAGTCGTGGCAGAGTCAGATGGTAAGTCAGATCTCTGGATGGTGGGTTCGCAGTTGCGTGATGTTGTTGCTTCGATCAAAAAGATCAACGATGAAAATCAACGTCTGCTCGAGCAGGCTCTTGAATTGACCCAGTATTCCATCAAGCTCATTACTCGGGCTCCGAAAGATGTAACTTACGGTGCCGGCGGTGTGCAGAGTACAAAAAAAGGGCCATCGTTGATCGACAGAAAAGCCTGATTTAAAAGGTAAAAAGACTTTTCACAAGCCTTGTCTGACATGCTCAGATACAAGGCTTGTGAAATGTTTTTTTTATTTTAGCTAAATTAAGTTGTTTTAATCGCCGATAAAGATAGTAGGGAAAAAATATTTTCCAGATGGCAAAAAAATAAAACGCGCCATCAACTAATAAGGAGGCCGGCGATGACTGGTTCTTTTTTCGGGCTGCAGATCGGCAAATCTGGTATCTTCACCCAGAGAAAAGCGATGGATGTTACATCGCATAATATTGCCAACGCCAATACAGAAGGCTATTCAAGACAGAGAGCTGTTATTCAGGCTGCCCGGCCATATATGATTACCAGCCTCAATGCCCCGGTATCTGCTCAACAGATTGGAACAGGTTCTTCAGTTGTCAAGATTGAACAGTTTCGCGACGAATTCATCGATGCGAAGATTACCAAGGAAACTTCGACTTTGAATTTGAATACCACCGCAGATGACCTGCTCAAGCAGATCGAAGCAATTATCAATGAGCCCGGTACCGCGACATTGCGAGATCAGCTCGATAAATACTGGTCAGCATGGGAAACTCTTTCTACAGACGCTTCTAATACCGCGTTAAGACGAAATCTGGTCGAAGAAACCGAAACTCTTATCGAAAGTTTCAAGGAAATCGATTATCAGATGAGATACCTGAAAGGCACGCCGGGCTACTGCGCTCAGGGAAGCATCGAAAACCAGGTTCAGGATACGGTAACAGAGATTAACAATCTTGCCAATCTGATTGCGAGTTTGAATGAGCAGATCGGCCGTTCTGAAACAAACGTGAATGTGGCCAATGATCTGCGCGACCAGCGACAACTTGCACTTGAAGATCTGGCGCGCCTTGTAAACGTAGATTCATTTTATAACGAAGCCGGTGTCTTGACCGTAAATGTTGGTGCTCATACTCTGGTGCAGGATAATGTGGCTAAAGAGCTTTTTGTTACCGTTAAAAATGGCGAAAGTGCAAGCAGTGTAACTTCGTCACCAAATTACCCTGAATTATCAGACAACCCTGAAGTTGCATCTGCTTCGCTTCAATATACCGGCGAAAACAGAAACATTACACTGACGGTTTCGCAGCTGGCTCAGGCGCATGAGCAATATTCATACCTGACTTTTCACCCTTTGAACGGGCCTTTGTCTGATTTTGGTATTACCAGCGGCAGTTTTGAAATAAATGGACGTGAGTTCTTTGTCGATGCCGAAAATACCGATATGCAGGGATTGGCAAAAATGATCGACGAAGCCAATCTCAATATTCATGCTTTTATTAACGAATCCGGTCAGCTTGAACTCGAATCGACTCATACCGGTAAAGAATATGAAATTACCTCGGCAGACGGCACCAGTAACATCATTACAGTGCTTAATCTGCAAACCAATAAGGTCGCTCAGGACGCAAGATTCAATTTTGGCGGCCAGGAATATTATTCTTCGAAGAATGTGGTTACCGATGCCCTCGATGGTGTTTCGCTTTACCTTAAAAAAGCCGGGGTCGCCAATCTTGATTTGCGACCGATCGTAACCAGCGGCACTTTGAAAGGCCTTCTCGAAGTTCGTGACGGCACAATCGATACCATATTGCATGATCTGAACAAGCTTGCTTACACACTTGCTACCGAAACCAACCAGATTCACCGGGTTGGTTATGGTCTCGATGAAGTTACCGGTCGGAATTATTTCAGTCCGTTTACTTCTGCAGACCCTGACAATGCTTTTAAAGACTACATTCAAAGCATGTCTGTAAGTGATGAGATTAAGACAAACATCGAAAAAATCGCGGCTGCCGGTGGCACTATCGAGCACCCGACCGATCGTCTTAGAACCTATAACGGTGATGGCGATGGTTCGGTAGCGATACGTATTGCTCAGCTTAAGTTTGAAAGCTTTTTCAATGAAGGCCAGTCAAATTTTAACGATTTTTACAACGAAATGATCACCAAAGTTGCGACCACCAGCGAAAGATATGGCAGAGAGGCTGATTACAGCGAAAGCCTTATGACTCAGCTCGATGCCAAACGTGCTGAACTATCGGGGGTTTCGCTCGATGAAGAACTGGCAAACCTTATCAAGTTTCAGCACGCTTACAACGCAGCAGCAAAAGTAATCACCACCGTTGATGAAATGCTCGACAAAATCATCAATGGAATGATCTGACAAATCCAATAAATAGAACAGGCGCATAACAGATATATCAGGAGGCAACCTGAATGCGAGTAACAAATCAATACATTATCAACTCGTTTGTTAATCAGATAAACAGAAATAATACCGAGCTGAGTAAAACACAGATGAAGGTCAGTTCCGGAAGGCAATTTCTCACGCCATCTGAAAATCCTACTTCAAATGCCCTTTCTATGCTTTACAAGACAGAAATTGTCGAAAACAAGCAGTATTCAAACAATATCGACAATGCAAGTCAATGGTATAACAACATTGATACTTCGTTAACCACAATAGAAACTGCAATTCAGAGAGTTCGCGAACTCGCGGTCGAAGGCGCGAACGATACTCTGGTTCAGGAAGATCGAGACGCTATCGCCGAAGAAATTAACGAACTTTTACTTCATCTCGTTGATGTGGGCAACACCAATGTCGCCGGTCAATACATCTTTGCCGGGCATGATGTTGACAGAAAACCTTTCAATACAATTTTAGGTCTCGATTCAAACGCCAATACCGGTATGGTTTCATATTCTCTTGGCGAAGTAAGAGAAGATGTCAATCTCAACAATCCCATGGACATTTCATATAATGGCGATAACAAGCGCATTGGGGTTGAAATTGATCGTGGCACCATTGTTGAGAAAAGCGTTACCGGTCACGAAATTTTCTTCGGCAGCAGTGTGATCACGCCCACCCCTGGGTTTGAATACACTTATCCGCCTCTCGAAAAAAGCCTTCCCCTTGAGATGCTTAACCTGGGAAAAGGTGTGCAGGGCGGCAATATAATCATTTCTGACCAGAATGGGGTGCCGCATAAGATAGACCTTTCTTCGGCCCACACACTCGATGATGTTATCGGCATGATAAACGACACCAATTCATTCGAAGCCGGAATCGAAGTTGTGCCATCTGATACGGCATCGGCGCTGGGGCTTTATCGTAATGCCGGAAAAACCTCGACCCTGATTGGTTTGTCAGACCCTAAAATGCTTTCTGAATTCACCAATCTTACTGATCTCAATGGTGGGCTGGGTGTTCCTGATGGCTATCTCAACGTAAACACCAGAGACGGAAGAAATCACAGAGTCGATCTCAGTGGTGCGGTGACGGTGGGTGACGTTGTTGCCCGTTTAAACGCCATTGACGGCGGAGCCAGTATTAACGCTACCTTCGACATGATTCACAAACGTATTGATATAACCGATATTACCGGTGGTGATGGTGATCTTTCGATCGATTCAACCAGAACTCAGCTTTATATAAAAGATCTCGACCCGCATGTGGCAGATGACCTGGGTTTGCTCAACAATGTCGGTCCGGCAAACCAGATTTATTCTACCTTCGATTCCGATATGGAATCTGAAGCAACCCCGCTGTCATTTCTGAACGGCGGCAAAGGTGTAGAAGACGGATTTATAAACATCACCGGGCACAATGGAACTACTACCAGGGTCGATCTCACTGCGGTAAACACCCCGCAGGACGTTATAGATGCAATCAATCTGCAAACCGGTGGTAATCAAACTGCGAGTTTCGATTTGTCGAGCAAACGAATCGTTATAACCGATAATACGGTCGGTCCAGAAGATTTTCGCATTGAAGAAGTGTTTGATGGTGGCCCGATTTCAATAAAAGAAACCACAACCGTAACCAAGAATCTCGGTCTTCTGAAGTCTTCTCAGGGAAACACTATCGTCGGCGATACTCTCGTGCCGATGGGTCTTACTACTGCCGATCCTCTTTCAAGTCTTGCGCAACCACCGGAAATTGGTTTTATGGTGATTCGTGGCGCTGACGATGTGCCGGTTCAGGTAGATCTAACCGGGGCTTCAACTATCGGCGACGTCGTCGATGCCATTAACAATACCGGAAAGTTCGTGGCAACCTGGGATACCGCGGCAAATCGATTCGTCGTATCTGACCCTAATGCAGTTGAAGGAAATTACGGCATAACCGTTGAAGAATCGACAAATACCGGTCGTGATCTTGGTCTGATTTTGAATACCAGTAATCATACCCCAAATACTCTTACGGGTTCAGCGATTACGGTTAAAGCTCTGCCGACCCTTACCGGTTCACTCGATATGAATCCGGCTGTGACCAAAGATACCGAACTCAAGGCGTTGAACTCCAGCAGAACATTCAATTCCGGGGTTAACCTCGGTTATATTCGCATAACCGACAAAGCGGGCCATTTCAAAGCCATAGATCTCAGAGGTTGTGAAACGGTCGGCGATGTTCTCGATAAAATCAATGATCCCGCTAACGGAATATATGTAGAAGCCAGAATAAATCAGGATCAAAACGGCATCGAACTTATAGATAAAAACCACGGTGCGACCGGAAAAATGGAAGTGATCGATATCGACAGCACTTCTGCTTTCGATCTTGGCATTCTTGGTAGAACTGTTGATCACAATCTAATCGGTAAGGATATTGACCCGGGAATGACCGCCACGACCCCCATAGAAGCACTGAGGGTTAATGACGGTGGTGTAACAATGGGCAAGCTTTATGTTCAGAGCGGCGAATTTTCAGGAGAAATTGATCTTACCGGCGTAAAAACCGTGGGCGAAATGATCGACAGATTCTCGAACACCGACGCAAACTTCAATATTCAGGCCTGGATCTCTGATGATGGAAAAAGAATAAATCTTACAAACACAAAGGGCGAGCCTTATATCAAGGTTCGGGATCTGGCTGAAGGTAACCCGAACGTTGCTTCTTCGCTTGGTTTGGGTAATTCGCCTTCTGTTTTCACCACTTTGATGGATTTGCGTGACAATCTGTTGCGAAACGATTCAAAAGCGATTTCTGAAGAAAGTCTTAAGATGATCGATGCAGATCTTAATCGAATACTTAAATTGCACGCAGAAGTGGGCACAAAGGCCAATCGGGTAACTGCAACAAAAGAAAAACAAGAAAATATCACTTTAAACCTAAAGGAAATGCTGTCAAGTGTCGAAGATATAGATATGGCTGAAGCTATTGTCCGGATGACTGAACTGGAAACTGCCTATCAGGCAGCTCTTCAGACAGGAGCCAGGGTAATGCAGACAACCTTGATGGAATTTCTCAGATAAACGAAGGAAATAAGCGTTAAGTATGAATCTTTCCACATCCAGATTTGGAAAAATAAGCATTGCTGAAGAAGAGATTATAACCTTCGACGAAGGCTTACTTGGCTTTGAGGATTACCATCGATATGTTGTTTTCAATACGGATGACGGAAGCCCGTTCCGTTGGTTGCAATGTGTTGATGATGGGAATCTTGCATTCGTAATCATTGAGCCCCTGAGCTTCATGTTCGAATATGATCTCGAAATTTCAGATTCTGATGCTGACTTTATTGGTTTAAAGCGTGCAGAAGATGCAGTCATCTATGTAATAGTTTCTATCCCGCAAAACCCGCAGGATATGACCGCAAATCTTCAGGGCCCACTGGTTATCAATGCTGCCAACCGCAAAGGCCGGCAGATAATTTCCAGCAATACCCGTCACTCGGTTAAAGCGCGAATTCTCGATGAGATGGAAAAACGTGCGGCCAGACTGAAAGAGGTGCAGGACTCTCTCGACTCCGATCAAAAGGAGGGTGAGGGATAATGCTGGTACTTACCAGAAAGATAAATGAAAAGATAATCATTGGCGATGATGTCGAGATTGTTCTGGTTGATATCGGAAAAGATCAGGTAAAAATCGGCATTAACGCACCCAGAAGTGTAAAAGTGCATCGTTGGGAAGTTTACGAAGAAATCCAGAAAGAAAACCAGGAAGCCGCTAAGATCACGTCTCTTGATCCGCTTAAGAGTCTTCCTCAGGATATTCTTAAAAACTTCGGAAAAAAAGATATTAAACCAAAAAACAAAGCAAAATCGTGAAAAACGAAGATAAGGAACATTATTTGGCTATAACTGTCGAATATCGAGCTAACGTTTGTTGACTAGATATTCCGATGGTTTAAATAGATGGGGAAAAATAAAAGCTTCGAAGCAAAAAAACGGATTGAACCCCAAATAGTCATGGAGGCAAACCTATGGCCCTGCGTATTAACACAAATGTAACGGCTCTAAATGCGCATAGCAACCTGGTAAAAAACGACAGCAGGTTGTCTAGCTCAATTGAACGCCTGTCCTCAGGCCTGAGAATTAATCGAGCATCTGATGATGCTGCTGGTCTGACAATCTCCGAGAAGCTTCGCACTCAGGTGCGTGGTATTAATCGGGCCATCATGAACGTCCAGGATGGAATCAGTCTCATTCAGACAGCCGAAGGTGCTCTGAATGAAACTCACAGCATGCTTCAGCGCATGCGTGAACTCGCACTGCAATCAGGCAACGACACCCTCACCACAACTGACAGACTCGAAATTCAGAAAGAAATC
The DNA here is from genome assembly GCA_030446435.1 of Candidatus Ozemibacter sp. Taxonomy (GTDB): domain Bacteria; phylum Muiribacteriota; class Ozemobacteria; order Ozemobacterales; family Ozemobacteraceae; genus DYKG01. Next base: position 12,681 of record JASURT010000009.1, on the reverse strand, counting down.
GCGCAGCTCAAAGAAGACATCAACAGAATTTCTTATGGTACTGAATTCAATACCAGAAAACTTCTTGATGGAAGCGGAACTGCCAAGATTTCAACAAGTGATCCCAAAAACCTCGACCCGGTTGTTACTGGCGAGGTTCTTACTTTTTCTGATTTCTCTGTTGTTGTATGGCCAAAATCCGAGTATGTTCCCGGTATTGGTCAAAAAGTGTATGGTGGCACCCCTGAACAGCAGCGATCAAACATTTTTACTACCGTAGAAGGCGAAATTGCTTCTTCAAGCACTACGCTGCAATCTTTGTCCAATTTCTACGACAACAACGGTCACTTCATTCTTGATCTGCCACAGACCCTTTATCTACAGGGTGATAACAGTCAGGGCGAAATCATCGTCAGCAAAGACCTTACACTTGGTCAGTTGACCGATCGAATTCTCAAAGGCATGACTGAAGATCAGCTTGGTAAAGGCCTGCATTTCGATGGTTCAGAATCTCTTTTTATGACTTATGGCGAAAGCAATGGTCAGATTCTTGTAACCTCAGGCAGAAACGGTGAGCTTGGCAGAATCAACTTTACCGGTGAAGAAGCGCTGGTAAAAGCTCTTGGTTTCCAGCAGGTCGTTGTTCCTGAAGATCCGGTCTATTCTATTGCGGTAACGAACATCGGTGTTCCATACGGAGCAAGACAGACGATGACTACCCAGATTGCCGGACACAGGGCAGCAGGCCTTATTGAAGGTATCGATCTTACATTTGAACCGCCACTTTCAGCTCACGTAAACACTATTTCGGCTGAACTGGGCATTTCTATCGCCAGCGGTTTCACTTTCGATATCGACGATTCTACAACTGCAGCCGGAACCGTTACTATCACTGTTGCTACAGGCGTATTCAGCATGGGTCAGATTGCTTCAATCATGAATGATGAACTGACTACTGCTAACAGTCTGGTTCGAGCAAGAGTTAATGATCACTATGCTCTCGAATTCTTTACTCTCAATACCGGTTCTGCCGCATACGTTTCAATCAGTTCAAACTCTGATCCCGCCAATCCGTTGGGAATCGCCAACGGCCGATATACCGGCAGCGGCGGCAATCCAGGTGTTGCGACTTCATACGATCTGATCAGCAGCTATGACTTTTCTCAGGCTGGTCTGACCGATATTTCGTTCAACATTACCGACAGACATTCTGCTACCACCCAGACAACAATTACTCTTACCGGTAATTACAGTGCCGGCGGAATGAATTCTCTGGTCGAAGCGATCAATATGCAGATTGGCGCCAACAATCTTAAGATCGTTGCCGAAAACAACAATGGTCTGCTTTCATTCAGATCACTCGAAACCGGCGTTGAATCAAACTTTGATATCACCGATGCCGGCGGCGGCCAGAATGTTTCGGTTGGTCTTAGAATGCATGAACAGACAACTACCTCTGGTTTCGACGGTAACGCCGCTGATCAGAACTTTGCCTACGACCAGGCATCGAGCCGATTTGGTTATGTAATTGCCGCTAATACCGTTTCTGCGGGGGTTGACAATCTGTCGTTCTATGTTGCCGATCTTGACGGAAACGGAATGGTCATTACAATTCCTGAAGGCCAGGCTACTGCAGGTGCTTCGTTTAAGTCGATTACCAGCATCGCTAATCTTATCAACTCTGAAGCCAGTATCAACGGGGTTAAGGTTAACGCCGAAATCAATACTGCTGCTCAGACAATGAGACTGTTCTCGACAATTCCTGGTAAGAGCGGTAAGGTCGTCATGACTGAACTCGGTAGCCCTGATTCACTCAATACTCTTAAGGCTACCTTCGATATCGACCCGGTTGCTTACGAAAACGGTGTTGGTCAGTATGCCTTCACAATGCATGTTAAAGATACCTCGATTCAGTTCCAGATTGGTCCAAATCAGGGGCATACAGCGAAGTCGAACATAATCAGAACAGACTGCCGCGCCCTGGGAATCGAAGATCTCGATCTTACCACCGTAAAATCTTCTGAAATCGCAATCGGTCTTATCGATAAGGCCCTTCAGACCATTTCTTCAGAACGTGCCAAGCTCGGTGCTATTGAAAATCGTATGACTTACACCAATAACAGCTTGCGCGTGGCTCTGCAGAACATGACTGCTTCTGAATCACGTATCAGAGACGTAGATATGGCTGCTGAAGTCATTGAAATGACTCAGTCTCAGATCTTGCAGCAGGCAAGTAACGCAATGGTCGGTCAGGCTAACGTTTCTGCCCAGTCTGTTCTCGACCTTCTCAGATAATAAAATCCCCCCATAGGTTTGCACAAGGGGCTGTCTCGTTAGAGACAGCTCTTTTTTTTATATGCGTTTTATATGCGCCGATCGTTTGAGTGGCGAGGGGAAATTTTGACTGGTTGCGCAATGGTTGCGAGGGTTGCGGTTTAGGTTGCGCAACACTGTTTGAGAAATTTGAAAATTTTCTGGTGGATAAACCACTATTGATGCCGGTCTTGTTTGCTTTTGTCGAAGCTGGCACGGTTCATGCTAATTACTTCACAAATTAAATTTTAAGGAGTAATATCATGAGTACTGGTGTTGAAAAAATAAATTCTGTAAATTTTTCCGAGTTCACCGGCAAAGGTACTGTTCTTGTAGATTTCTGGGCGCCCTGGTGTGGTCCTTGCCAGATGCAACTTCCAATTCTTGAGAGCGTAGCACAGAAAGTCGGCGATAAAGCAAAAATCGCCAAGCTCAATGTTGAAGAAAACCCTGATATTGCTTCGAAATTCAATATCTTTTCGATTCCAATCCTGATCTTGTTCAAAGATGGCCAGCAGGTTAAGGTTTTTCAGGGTTTGCAGACAGAAGAAGCTCTTGTAAGAGCTGTTTCTTGATGAGAGGAGAAAAATGATGAAAATTTTAATTGTTGGCGGTGTCGCAGGCGGAGCCAGCGCAGCGGCCAGAGCGAGAAGACTTAACGAAGACGCAGAAATTATACTTTTTGAACGTGGCGAGCACATATCGTTCGCGAACTGTGGTTTGCCATACCATGTAAGTGAAGTTATCGACAGTCGCGACAAATTGCTGGTTACGACTCCCGAAATCATGAATGCAAAATTCAATATCGATGTAAGAACCAGAAATGAAGTTCTAAGTATCGACAAAGAAAAAAAACAGGTAACCGTCAAAAATCTCGTTAAAGATGAAGAATACACAGAGTCTTACGATCATCTGATTTTAAGCCCTGGTGCAGCCCCTTTTAAGCCCCCAATTCCGGGTATTGACAATAAAAACATTTTTTCGCTGCGCAATCTGGAAGATATGGACCGCATCAAAGAAGCCGCTCAGGGTAAAAAAGATGCTGTGGTCGTCGGTGGCGGCTATATTGGTCTTGAAATGACTGAATCATTGCGGCATATGGGTATGAATGTGGTGTTGGTAGAGCTTGCACCTCAGGTAATGGGGCCATCTGACCCTGAAATGGCTTCGATGCTGCATGCAGAAATCGAGATGAATGGCGTAAAGCTTAAGCTGGGACAGTCGGTAACTTCTTTTGAATCAGCAAAAGATAGACTGGTTGCAGTTTTAAGTTCGGGTGAAAAGTTTGAAACCGATTTAGTCATTATGGCGATCGGGGTTAAGCCCGAAAATGGTTTGGCTAAAGAGGCCGGCCTTGATATTGGTGTTACCGGTGGTATTAAGGTTAACAGTCGCATGCAGACAAGCGATCCTGCAATCTACGCTGTTGGCGATGCGGTAGAAGTAACGGATTTTATAACGCAGAAGCCCGCGCTTATTCCTTTGGCTGGTCCAGCTAACAGACAGGGAAGAATTGCTGCAGACAACATATTTGGACTTGAACGCGAGTATCGGGATACTCAGGGTTCGGCAGTATGCAAAGTCTTCGACCTTACCTTTGCCATGACTGGTCTTAGTGAAAAACTGGCCAGGAAAAATTCTCTGAAATATGACAAGGTTTATGTTCATCCTGCGAGTCACGCTAGTTACTATCCGGGAGCAACTTCTATTTCTCTTAAACTGATTTTTGATCCTGAAAACGGAAAGGTGCTCGGTGCCCAGGCCGTTGGTCTCGATGGTGTCGATAAAAGAATCGATGTTCTCGCAGTTGCAGTGCGCGCCGGTATGACTGTTTACGATCTTGAAGAACTTGAACTTTGTTATGCTCCGCCTTATGGCTCGGCAAAAGATCCTGTGAACTATGCGGGTATGGTCGCGGCAAATCTCCTCAGAGGTGCTGCAAAGCACTTTCATGCCGAAGATATCGAAAAATTCGATTCGGCCAAAAAGCTTCTCGATGTTCGAACTAAAGAAGAAGTTCTGGCCGGCGCAATTCCTGGTGCAATGCATATTCCTTTGCATGAAATCAGAGAAAGAATCTCTGAGCTGAATCCTGAAAAAGAATATATGGTTTATTGCCAGGCAGGGTTAAGAGGCTATCTCGCTTATAGAATTCTTCATCAAAAAGGGTTTAAAGCTTCCAATCTCGATGGTGGCTATAAAACTTACTCTATGGTCAATAAAAACGCGCTTTATGATAAGAGAGAAATGTCCGACGATGCCGGTGGTGAAAATGAAACTCACGCCAGACAGTCAGAAGGGCAGATCGACATTGTTAAACAAATCGATGTTTCCGGTCTTCAATGCCCCGGCCCGATCAGCAAGCTTAAGCTTGCGGTAGATGAGCTGTCTAAAGGACAAGCTGTTGAAGTGCTTGCCACTGACCCCGGTTTTGCCGCCGATGTTCCGGCCTGGTGCCATTCTACCGGCAATGAATGCGTTTCGATCGATAAAATTGCCGGCGGAAAATATCGCGCCGTAGTAAAAAAACTGGGTAAGCCTGAATGCGTTACCATGACTTCATGCCAGAAAAAGATGACGAACGTGGTTTTCAGTAATGATCTCGATAAGGCCATGGCGGCTCTCATAATCGCAAATGGTGCTGCCGCAGCCGGTTATGATGTGACGCTCTTCTTTACCTTCTGGGGTCTGAGTCTTCTGCGCAAAGAATCCGAAAAGCCGGTAGAGAAAAACCTGGTCGAAAAAATGTTTGGAATGATGCTGCCAAAGGGGGTTGATGGTCTTAAACTTTCGAAAATGCACATGGGCGGCATGGGCACTGCCATGATGCATAAGGTAATGGCAGACAAAAAGGTTACTTCGCTGCAAGACCTGCTTCAAAGCGCGATCGAAAATAAGGTAAAACTCGTTGCCTGCTCTATGAGCATGGATGTTATGGGAATCAAAGAGTCTGAACTCATCGATGGTGTCGAAATCGGCGGCGTGGCAATGTATGTCGACGAATTGAGCCGAAGTAATTCAGGTCTGTTTATCTGATAATCTTCTGACAGAGCCAGTATTATGGCTTTAATGGCTTTTAAAAACCGGTCACTGAGCCTCTTCTTAGAGGTCGAAGTGCCGGTTTTTTCTTTAGGTTTTTCTAAAAACAGCGAACTTTCAAAATTACTGTTTACTGATTTTTATGGGACAACTTCATTTTTTTTAAAAAAAAGCAAATAAGCTAAATTGAAAAGAAAAGATGAGTATTCGTGAGTTAAAGATTGAAAAACGCCTTAAATCGCTGAAAATCGCCCAAAGACATGCGGGGGTTAATGTCGATAAACCTAATAGATAAGGAAAAATAGGCCTGTTTGAATCGAAACCTGGCGAAAGGAGGCGAAAGTTCTAGAAAGATACAGAGCTACGGTCTGAAAAATTAAGGAGTTTTAGCGCAAGGATGCGCTGAAAGACGACAATCAAGGAGGAAAACTATGTCGTTGCGAATCAATCAAAATGTTCTGTCAATCAAAACCTACTCAAGTCTTACTCAGACAAACAGCCGGCTTGAAAAATCAATTGAAAAGCTTAGCTCAGGACTAAGAATCAATTCAGCTGCTGACGACGCTGCTGGGCTGGCTATCAGTGAAAAAATGCGTCGACAGATCCGAGGTCTCAATCGTGCAGCCCTGAATGCTCAGGATGGTATTTCCATGATCCAGACAGCAGAAGGGGCCCTCAATGAATCGCAGAGTATTCTGCAGAGAATGCGTGAACTGGCAATTCAGGCATCGAATGACACTCTTACCAGTAACGATCGACTTGAAATTCAGAAAGAAGTTAATCAGCTTCGTGATGAAATCGATCGAATTTCCCGCTCAACCGAATTCAACACCAAGAAGCTGCTCGATGGCAGTCAGTCTTCTTCTATCAGCTCGACCTCTAAATACGTGCGCGGAGTTGTGGTCGGCAACACAAATGGCGGCGGAGACTACAGTGTCAGCATTGGCCTGATCAGTGGCGGTATTTCTCAGATGCAGAGATCGCAGATCTTTACCGATAAAGATACTGGTGAGCTCGCTCAGGGAAACACCAAGCTCGAAGACATTGCTCAGTTCTACAATGAAGACGGCATATTTGCCCTTTCTTCTCCGCAGAAGATGACTATTTCGGGTAATTCCGAGTCTGTCGAAGTTACTCTTGATGGTCAGATGACTCTTGACCAGCTTGCTGCAGAATTTCAGCAGGCTCTAAACGGTGCCAGAGGGCTCGATATTGCCAATTCATCTGCTGGAGTCGTTGGAACCGCACAAACCGGTATTTCCGGTATGGGTGGATATCTTCAGATTGTTTCAGGCTCAGTGGGAGACCGAGGTGACTTTTCTGTGGCGGGTCCACAGGATTTGACCGATGCTCTGGGTCTTTCAGTCGTGCGAGATTCTTCAGAATCGCTGGTTCAGGTTACCCTTGAAGATTCTTTCGGTAACGTGAGAAACATCAGAACCAGCAGTGATCGTGCTTCAGGGTTGCTGGAAGGAATTGACATACAGTTCGCGTCTCAGGCTGCACAGATTGCAGGAGTTGGTGGTTTGCAGTCAGGTCTTCAGCTTACTGCCGCCCAGGTTTTCCAGATATCTGCCGGTGGCCAGGTTGCCACAGTTACTATCGGCGCAGGCAACTGGAGTATGGAAGGAATCGCCAGGGCGATAGATGAACAGACAACCGCCATATCTGGCATGGATACAGCTGTTGTCGATGGCGAACTCAGAATCTCTTTCGAGCCCACAGCCGCTTCGATTGCTTCTACGATAAACATCGGTTCGGCCGCAGCAGATGTTATCGGTCTGCAGAATGGCCTTTACAGCGGCTTTGTCGATGGGGCGAAAGATGAATCGAAATCAATCGACGGTTTCAGTATGTATCGGGTTGCCACTGCAACAGCCATCGCTTTCGATGTCGGCGACGGTACCGACTCCATTGCCTTCACAGCCTTTACTACGGTTTCAGCCGGTACAACTCCTGACTTCTATGAAATTGGCGCATTCAAATCGGCGGTAAATGGCCAGCTTGCTGCCAATAACGTCGATGTGCAGCTGGATGCGGTAAACGGTTCTCTTGCTTTCACTGCACAGCGTGTCGGTCAGGAAAATGTCAGCTCTGGTTCGCCAATCAAAAGCCAGGTGGTGCTTAATATTGCCGATGCTGAAACCTTAAATGCATTCGGTCTTAAGAATGGAACCAGCAAGGGTAGTGGCGACACTAACTTCAGAGTTCATATTGTCGATAATAAGCCTCAGTTCCAGATTGGTGCAGACCCCGGACAGAATATGCAGGTTGCCATGGGTGACATGTCTGCAAACGCTCTTGGTGTCAACAATCTTGATATGACCACCATAAAGGGTGCTCAGGAAGCTTTGGTCAGAATAAACAAGGGACTCGACATGGTGTCTGCAGAAAGATCGAAACTGGGAGCGTTCCAGAACAGACTCGAGTATGCGATCAACAACATCAGAAATACTTCAAGTAACCTGACCGCTGCTGAGTCAAGAATCAGAGATGCTGATATCGCCATGGAAATGATTGAGTTCACAAGAAATCAGATCGTGGCACAATCGGGTACCGCAATGTTGGCTCAGGCCAACATGTTGCCACAGAGTGTGCTTTCGCTTCTTGGTCAGTAAATGAACTTTTCCTTTCCAACCTGAGATTCTCGCTTAAATTCCGCTCGGAGGGCTTTGGCCCCCGGGCGGTTTTTTTTATTTCAGGCAAGTGAAATCAAAGAGGTTTACATAATTATTGAGGCGGAAAAATTAAAAAAATAAAAAAATCGTTAAGTTTCTCGTGAAACTTGCCGATCAAAAAACAGGTTTTAAATTAACCTGTGCAAGGAAGCACTTTTTTGTGATTCACGGAGGAATCAGAATGAATAATTTGCATTTAAACAAATTTATTTTGCCCGCTTTTTTCATCAGTTTGGGCAAAAAATTCTGTTTTCCCCAATTTTTATTTGCCGGCAAATGCTTTGCTGACGCAACTTTGGGGGGTGTTTGCCTATAAGGTTCTGAAATTTTCGCAAAAAACCGCTTGACCGGTATTTGATTCTCGATACTCTTTAAACTCGAGCGCAAGGACGCGCAACTAAAAATGATTCACGGAGGAATCTATCAATGTCACTACGTATCAATCAAAATGTTCTTTCTATTCAGACCTATGGAAATCTCACTCAGACTTCAAATCGACTTGAAAAGTCAATTGAAAAACTCAGCTCAGGGTTAAGAATTAACCGGGCTGCCGACGATGCCGCAGGGCTTGCGATAAGCGAAAAAATGCGGCGCCAGGTAAGGGGTCTGAACCGGGCTATTTTAAATGCCCAGGACGGAGTTTCCATGATCCAGACCGCAGAAGGTGCTCTTACCGAAACTCACAGTATTCTGCATCGAATGCGTGAACTGGCTATTCAGTCTTCCAATGACACCCTTACAAGTAATGACAGACTCGAAATTCAGAAAGAAGTATTGCAGTTGCGCGATGATCTTGACCGAATTGCGCGAAATACCGAATTCAATACCAAGAAATTACTCGATGGTAGTCAGACTGCTCTGATCAGTTCCAGCTCGCATTATGTCAAAGGAATCGTATCAGGGTACCCCAAAGATGGGTCGGGCGATTTTGATGTTAGTATTGCCCTGGTTCAATCCGGGGTTTCCCAGATGCAACGAACTCAGATATTCAGCCTTAATGGTGAAGACTCGGCGCTGGCGCAGGGTACAACCCAGCTTCAGAGTATTTCGCAGTTCTACAACGAAAACGGTGTGTTTATATTAGACACTCCACTTACTATTACAATAAGCGGTAACGCGAAATCAACATCGATTCAGCTCGATGCCCAGATGACTCTCGATAATATCGCTGCTGCAATTCAAAATGCGGTTAACAGTGATACAGGTCTGGGGGTTAAAAACTCAAAAGTTGCGGTGGTCAATACTGCTCAAACAGGCGTGGCAGGCCTTGGTGGTTATCTCGAAGTAATTTCTGGAAACGTCGGAGAGACAGGGGAAATTTCTTTCAGCGGAGACCAGCAGGTTATCAATGCTCTCGGACTATCTGTGGCGAGAGAATCAGAAAACAACCAGGTCGAAGTGACCATGAAAGACAATTTCGGTAACCTGAGGCAGGTCAGAACAGAAAGCAATCGGGCGGTGGGTTTGCTTAACGGGGTTGATGTACACTTCGAGTCACAGGCAGCACAAATCGCAGGTGTGTCGGGTCTCGAAGCCGGTTTGTATGTTTCTGCCGGGCAGAATTTCAACGTCAGTGTCGGCACCGACAGTGTACAGTTATCTATCAGTTCCGGCTACTGGACAATGGAAGGATTGACCAGACTTTTCAACCACCAGATTGCAAGTGCCATCTCAACGGGCGCATCGAGTCTGCAGGGTCTCTCTGCTGCGGTCGTGGAAGGTGAAATCAGATTCTCTTACGAGAAACCAGCCACAGCCGCCGCTAGTGTCAGCAGCGCGATTGTTATAAACAACGCCCAGAATAACACTCTCGGCTTCCTTAATGGAACTTATTCGGGCTTTGTCGACGGCAACAAGGACCAGTCTAAAATAGAGTGGGGCTTTACCACCTATCGTGATGATCTGTCGCTTCAAGGCGATACCATCGACATGAATATTTCAGACGGTGTTAATACCGTTACTGTCAACATACTTACCGTAACTTCCTCCGCGGCCGGTTCGGTTACTGCGGCCGATATGGTAAGGTTTATCAACTTCCAGGCAACCGTTAACGATCAGCTTTCAGCTGCCAGCGTGGCGGTAAGAGTTGACCAGGTCGGCGGTACAATGGCTTTTACCTCTCTCAGGGTTGGTAACGAAAATCGCGACGCCGCAACTTCCTATACCAGCATGGTTTCGCTTCAGCTTACTTCGACTGCCGGCGGTACCGTTTCGGCCGGTCGAACATTCTTGATGGATCTCGGCATGTCCGAGGGAACCGCAAAAGGTACCGGAGATAAGAATTTCCGATTGCATGTTGTTAACAATACTCCGCAGTTTCATATCGGTGCCGACCAGGGTCAGAACATGGAGGTTGCCATATCTGATATGACTTCTCTTGCGTTGGGTGTTGACAAGATTGATCTCACCAGTGTTTCAGGGGCGCAAAAAGCGATTGGTCGTCTGAACCGGGCTATAGACAAGGTCTCTGCCGAACGATCAAAGCTGGGCTCATTCCAGAATCGCCTCGAATATGCAATCAATAACCTTAGAAATACTCATTCTAACCTCACTGCTGCTGAATCTCGAATCAGAGATGTTGATGTGGCACAGGAAATGATTGAGTTCACCAGAAATCAGATTGTTTCTCAGTCGGGTACAGCAATGCTTGCCCAGGCTAATCTTGTGCCTCAGGGCGTATTGCAGCTGCTACAGTAAGCAGATTCTTTCAGGCAGACTCTTAAGAAAGATTTCTTCTGAGTTTGCCTGGAAGACAAACTAAAATCTCGATATTAACTTGCGTCTTGCAGTCGTTTGTTCGATTGCCTGACCTGGTTTGTCATGCAGATAAATGCAGCTTAAAAAGTTTTGAATATTGATTTATGCAATTGCTTGTTGTGTTATTTCGCCTGGTCGCTTTGCTTTGATGGGTCAATCGGCGCACCAGAGACCTGTTAGAAGGGCTGATGGCCAGTCGTGGATGGGTGTCAGGCTCATCGCGAGTCCTGAATGGACCAGGTGAAGTATCGCCTGATGAAACGGGCATTTATAGGCGTTTGTGTCGAAAAGGTGGTGATAGAAGGGGTTGTGTCGGTATAAATCTCGCAGGGATGCGTGCATATTAAAGTTTTAGATTCATGGAGGAATCAGGATGTCATTGCGCATTAATCAGAATGTACTTTCTATTGGTACATACAGTTCTGTCGCAAAAAGCTCTTCTCGTCTCGAAAAATCTATTCAGAAACTCAGCTCTGGTCTGAGAATCAACAGTGCCGCCGATGATGCGGCTGGTCTGGCGATCAGTGAAAAGATGCGCCGCCAGATAAGGGGTCTGAATCGTGCAGTTTTAAATGCCCAGGACGGTATTTCAATGATTCAGACCGCCGAAGGTGCTCTGAATGAGTCGCAAAGCATTCTGCATCGAATGCGCGAACTGGCCATTCAGTCTTCGAACGATACTCTGACCAGTAACGACAGGCTCGAAATTCAGAAAGAGGTGGTTCAGCTCAGGGACGACCTGAACCGAATTGCACGCAATACCGAATTCAACACGAAAAAGCTGCTCGACGGCAGTCAGACCGCTCTGATAAGTGCCAGCAGCAGTTCGGCCAAAGGCATGGTCTCGGGTTCTTTGAACGGGGCCGGCGGCGATTATGATGTGAACGTAACCCTGTTGCGCGGTGGCATCGCCGAGATGCAGCGATCACAGATCTTCACGATTAATGATGGTACGGGCGCACTGGCTTCGGGTGGTACCCAGCTGCAGAGTATCGCCCAGTTCTACGATTCAAACGGGGTCTTCGTTCTTGATACCCCGCAGATTATAACCCTGAACGGAAACGGTAATTCAACCAGCATTACCCTCGATGGCCAGATGACTCTCGATAATCTGTCTGCTGAAATTCAAAATGCAGTTGTCAGCAAGTCTGGTCTGGGCATCGAAAACTCGAGGTCGGCGACGGTTAATACCATTCAGACTCAGATTGCAGGGCTGGGCGGTTACATTCAGATAATTTCAGGCAGCATTGGTGATTCAGGGCGGGTATCACTGGCTTCTGACCAGAAGGTTGTCGATGCGCTTGGCTTTTCGGTAAGCCGCGAGGCGGTCGAAAATCGGGTCGAAGTGTCGATAAAAGACAACTTCGGCAATGTCAGAAAGGTCAAAACGGAAGGAAGTGTCGCCAATTCGCTTTTGAACGGTGTCGATCTTAAATTTACTTCTCAGGCTGCTCAAATAGCCGGTACCCAGGGTCTTGAAGAAGGCATTCGTATAACCGGCGCGGCCACCAGCTTTGAAATCAGTGCGGGTGGTTCGGTTATCACCGTAAATGTGGGCGCTGGTTTACACAGCATGGAAGGCCTGGCCCGTCTTATCAATACTACCGCGGTCGGCGTAGCCGGGTTGAATGCTTCTGTAGTTGAAGGCGAGCTGAGAATAAGTTATGAAAGACCTGCCTCGGCTTCGGCAACTGTCGCAAGCACTGTTGTTATCGGCAACATTGTTTCTCAGGCTGCTTCACTTGGCTTCCTCGAAGGCACTTACAGTGGCTTTGTCGATGGCAAGAAAGATCAGACCGCAGTTGAATGGGGATTTAGTCGCTATATGGCCACAGCCGCCGGTGATATAACCATAACTGTTAGAGATGGGGTTAATTCTGCTCAGCTTGTGATTTCGATTGCCACCAGCATTACC
>JASURT010000102.1 GCA_030446435.1 Candidatus Ozemibacter sp. | reverse complement strand
AATGCCGCGGTCAGAGTTCTGGTTGCAAGATTGTCTTCTTATCATGATGTTGCCCGAGGAATAACGCATTCTTTTCTTTATCAGATGGCTTGCTCGGTTGCCGGCTGTTACGTAGATATGGGCTTTTTCCCGGGAGACCGTGATGAAAAACTTTTTCGGGAATCCGGCATACCGTTGTGGACAGGCACTACGAGTAAACTGCCGCCAACCGGGTTTGATCTGATTGCAATTAGTAATTCTGTTCTTCAGGAATTGATAAATCTTCCGGCGGCCCTCGAGTATTCCGGTATACCCCTGACTGCAGCAGAAAGAGAAAAGGTAAAGTCGCCGCTTGTTATCGTCGGTGGCAGCAATGCTTACAACCTGTCTGTTCTTCACGATGTTAATGGTGCCGGACTTGTTGATGGCGTCGTGATCGGTGATGGCGAAAACACTTTTGCCAGACTTATAGAAATAATAAGAGATTGCAAAGATTTGCCGAGGACTGAGCTGGTGGGTCGTTTGCGTTCATCTGTAGAGGGATTTTACGATCCTTCTTCGTATCTTCAGAAGTTTGCGCCAGACGGAACTCTTGCGAAGGTTTACCCGGTTTCAGATGCTCCTTTTCCGGTGAAAGCCGCTAAGGTGCCCTGTATAGACAGTAAGATAGGTTTTACCGGTGGCCCGATTCTTTATGATGAAGATTCTGCCGGCTCATCGCATCTGCTTATGACTGCAGGTTGTCCTTCATTCTGTTCTTTTTGCAAAGAATCCTGGGAACAGAAGCCTTATCGGGAAAGGCAGCCGGAAAGGTTGCTCGAAAATGCTCTGGCGCTGAAGGCAAATATGGGGCTTAGCGAGCTTGCTTTGATGAGCTTCAATGCTACGACCTACAGCCACATTTTTTCTCTGGTAGACAAACTTGACCGGCTCTTCAACCGGGTTTCCATAAAAAGCCAGCGTTTCGATACGGTGGTCAGAGCGCCTGAATTGCTTGATCTGCAGTTTGACTCAGGTAAAAGAACCTATACTTGCGCAATGGAAGGTATCAGCCAGCGCCTTCGGGTTCTTTTGCAGAAGAATCTCGACCAGGAAGTTCTTTTGCAGGGAATTACAGAGCTGGTGCGCAGAAATATGCGCCAGTTGAAGGTTTTTCTAATTTTAACCGGTTATGAAGATCAGGCTGATTTTGCTGAGTTTTCTGCTTTTTTGTCTGAATTGAAGAAGATATTGCATGACGCAGGTTGTCGTGCGGCCATAACATTTTCTTTTGCCTGTCTTTTTCGCCCTCCGCATACGCCCATGCAGTTCGCCGGCCCGAGAATGGCATATAAGGAATTCGAAAGTTCTTTAAATCATCTTACCGCAATGATTAAAAAACAGGGTTTCGAGGCCAGAATCAGTGCTGGACCTGCTGATGCGTTCGTTTCAGAATTCATAGCTTATGCCGATCGCAGATCAGCACCGATTTTAATAGAAGCTTCAATAAGCAAAGGTTTTCGCTATCGTGGTGAAATCAGTTCTGCAATGTTTCGGTTTTTTGAAGACTCTCTGGAAAAGCTGAAACTGCCTTTGCTCGCTGACCGACAGAAGACCCTCGATACTGTTTTCCCCTGGGATGACATAGATACCGGCATAGACCGAAAGTTTCTTTTTGATAACTGGCAGATGCTGTTGAATGGAAAAGAGAAGTATTCCTGCATTGGTAAACCATGGGGAAGTGGCGTCTGCGCCGGTTGCGGAGCATGTGAGTCTGCTGATGAAATAAAAAGACTGAATCAATCCGGGCCAACCTTGAATCCAGGTTTTCGTCTGGCCGCATCTAAAAAGGCTTTTGCGGTTTTGGTCGTTTTTGAAATTCCGCAAAAGTGGGCCTGGTGTGGCAAAAACTTTGTGATGGCCGCTTTAGCCCGTCGTCTGATGCTTGATAACCCTGAAAAAATTTCTTCTTTCATCAGGGTCGCGAAGGTCTTGCCCGAGTTTTTCGCATCTGGTTTCGGAATTGCAGAAATTGAGTTCAGTGAGCCGGTCAGCGAGCTGAAGTTTTCTGAAAATGATTCTGATCAGGACATTAAAACCCTTCGTCTGGTAAGGCAAAAGCGGCTTCAGGAAAATGACCTGTGGCCGATCGAAATCGATTTTTCGGGACAGCTGTCTGATTCGCGACGAATAGATGCTTTGCTGAATAAATACCGTTTGAAGCATCACAAGCAGAGAAACAAAGACATGCTTGAATGGGAAATCAACAAGGGGCAGGCAAAAAAGGCCGGCATACAGAAGATTTCTTTGCATGAGCCTACAGGTCGTTTCAAAGTGTTACTGCTGAAAACCCCTGAAGTTTTTTTGCTCAATCTTTTGACCGAGCGCTCTGCAGTAAGGGTTAAGCGGATTGGTAAGATCGTCTCACTGTTGTGAATTCTGAGGTCTCATTCAGATTTCAAAGCAGGGCTATCTTGTTGAATTCATGGCTTCTTTCTCTGCGCCCGGAATGACAACTTTTTCCGTCATTCCCGTTTTTTCCGTCATTCCCGCGACCTGTCCTTCGTAGCCCTGGCGAAGAAGGAACGCGGGAATCCAGAATGGTAAGCTTTAAGCAATTGTTTTCGTATGATTGCCCTGGACTTTAAAATTTGGGGTTGTATGTTTTTTTGAAAAGCTCTAAATTGGTCGTATGAAAACAGATGATCATTTTTTTTATGAAAAGCAGGCGAGGCAGCAGGGTTTCAACATAGTTGCCGGCGGCGATGAAGCCGGTCGAGGTCCATGGGCCGGCCCGGTTTATGCAGCATTTGTGGTGTTGCCCGAGCATTGCTGCATTGAAGGCCTCGATGACTCAAAAAAGCTCAGTCGAAAGAAACGGCGCGAGCTTTATTCGCAGATTCGTGAACATTCTTTGGCTTATGGAATCGGTTCTGCCAGCGCCGAAGAAATAGATCAGATCAATATTCTCGAAGCTACCAGACTCGCATTTAGACGGGCATTTGCTGGCCTGAATCACAGGCCTGATTACGTTTTGCTCGATTACATAAAGCTGCCCTGGCTGGAATTGCCGCACCAGGCTTTTGCCAAAGGAGAATCCATCAGCGCTTCGGTGGCCGCCGCTTCTATTCTGGCAAAAGAAGCCAGAGATATTCACATGGAAGAACTTGCGGGAGTTTTTCCGGGTTATGGTTTCGAAAAGCACATGGGCTACGGAACTGCGGCGCATCAAAGCGCACTGAAACAGCTCGGACCTTGTCTTATTCACCGAAAATCTTTTAAACCGGTTAAAAAGCTGATCGAGGTTGAGCAGCCATATGAAACTCTTTTCAACAACCAATCCAGCTAATCAATTTTCAGCTCAGCCGGTTCGGGCGGAAATCATGGCCCGGGCCGACGGTAAATCACTGGTAATGCTGAATGGCCGGCCTGTCGAAGTTGATGGTAACCTTGAAAACAATGCTTCGCTGGCGGGTAAACTCGCCGAAAGAGGTATAAACCTTGAAAGCGCTGAAAGCAGCTTTTCTGTACCGACCAGGAAGTTACTGGCTGAAGCCGGGGTCGAACAAAATCAAAACAACCGGCAGCTTCTCGATTCTTTGCGCGAATTCGGAATTCCGTTAAGCAGCGAAAACATTCGCAAAGCTGTGGCTATTGCTTCTGCCATACCGGGTTTCGATTTAAACAAGGTGAATCTGTCGACGGTGGCTTTGCTTCTTTTGAAGCGTTTACCGGTGCAGAGTGCAGCTTTGGTGAAAAAATATCTGTCGGGTAAACTCAGCTTTGCCCAGATTCTTGGGCAACCTGACAGCAAGCTTTCAGCTCTATTCCGACAGAACTGGAATCTCGGAAATGTGCTGGAAAAACTTCAACAGCTTCTTAACCAACGCGAAAGCGCTGAATCTTTTCTGACATCATCTGAGAATGAAGGCCTTGAAGAAATGCTTTCGTCACTTCAACTTCAGGAGCTTCTAAGTGAGCAAGCCCAGGGCTCGCGTGAAAACCGGGTTTATTTTCAGTGGCCTGTTTTCTGGTCTGGACAGGAATTGCCGGATACCCTTGAAGGCGAAGCTTTTTTTCAGGAAAATGAAGAAGATAAGCAGGGTTTTTGTCTGCGAATGCTTGTTAGTCCGCCGGCTTTGGGGCAGATTGAAGTTGCCATGAACAGTCTCGAAAAAAGACTCTGGGTTCATTTCGGGGTTCAGCCTGAATCTCTTGATTCGATAAAATCAATTTTTGAAGTTATTCGTACAAAACTTCTCGATTCAGATTTTGTAGAAGTCAGGCTTACAGCCGGGGTTATCAGAAAACTTGAAGGATTTTTTCTTGAAAAGACCGAACCGAAAAGCGATTTGAAAAGCGAAAAAAGAATCGATCTGAAGGTATAAAAATGAGCGGAAAAAAAAAGCCAGAGATTAAATACGACGATGTTGCGGTAGCAATCAAATATGCATTCGGGCAAGAGGGCGAAGTGCCCCAGATAATTGCTTCAGGTCGAGGCTGGCTTGCAAATCAGATAATAGAGCTGGCAGAGCAGAATGATATTCCATTACGAAAAAACAAAGCTTTGGCAGATTCATTGGCCAGAGTGCCGGTTGGGGTAGAAATTCCGGCAGAACTTTGGGGGGCAATGGCTGAAATTCTTGTGCAGATATATCTTTTAGACCAGGAAAAACAGGCCCGATGACCAGAGAACGACAAAAGCTCGGGCAGAATGGCGAAAAGGCCGCTCTTGAGTTTCTTGAAGCAAAAGGTCTGGTTTTTAAAGAACGCAATTACCGGTTGCGAACCGGTGAAATAGATCTGATAATGCTGGATCGGGATATTCTGGTGTTTGTCGAAGTCAGAACGCGAAGCAACGATTTTTTCGGCACTCCGGTTGAGACGATTCTTCGCGAAAAAAGACGGCGCATAATACAAACCGCCAGGCATTATTTGAAGCAAAAAAGAATCTGTGATGAGGTTCGTTGTCGCTTCGATATAGTTGGTATTACCGTTAGAGAGAATGATCGTTTCGAAATAGAACACATCGAAAACGCCTTTCTCGTAACCGATTGATTTCTGGATTCCGGGTCTTCGCCCGGAATGACGATGCGCATTTTGGCTACAACCACGAATTTTGGCAGGATGTTTGCCATCAACGCACAGGTTGTAGTTGACGTAAAAAGGATACTGTACTAAGATGGTTTGCTGAAGTTATGCCGATTAAAGGTAAATCTTATCGGCCTTGCAGTCGAACAGTAAAAGAAAAATCAGGGTGAAAAGATGAAAACAAGATTCAATTTTTTTCTTAGTCTGGCTTTTATTCTCATAGCCGGCAGTTATTGTGGCGCTCAGGTTATGGCCCAGAATACCGGCAGCCATGTCATGGGCAAGCACGTTACCGAAGCAAGTCCCATGCTTGACTCAGGCAACAGGTCCGGAGATGGACAACTTGAAAAAGGCAGTCCGGAATACATACAAAAGCGCCTGAAACAACTTGAACAGGCTTTAAGAGAAAAAACCCGCAAAGAAGTTACTGAAGAACTCGAAGCAAAAGCTGAAAGCAAAACTTCTGCCGGCTTTGAAGATAAGCTTTACAACGAAAAAGAAGAAATTGAAAAAGAATCTTTTACCAGAAAAGTTTCGTCTGATGAAATAGAAAGAGAAGTTGATAAGCGGCTGAAAACCGAAACAATCATCAATAACTTCGGTTCAGAATTTTTTGAACGTGGTGCTTTGTCGCAGGGTAATCTGCTTTCAGGCTCTGCACCTTCAAATTATCAGCTTGGGCCCGGTGATGAACTTAAAATTATTGTCTGGTCTGAATTGGGTGATGAAACCGTTTATGATGTACAGGTTAACCCTGAAGGACAGGTTTATGTGCCCATTCTTGGCGTAATGGGAGTTTCAGGCCTGACGGTCGGCGAATTCGAACAAATGGTTCTCGGCAGTCTTTCCGGTAAATTCAAGCATTTCAAGGGTCAGGTAACCCTTACAAAAATCAGAACGATACAGATTTACGTGGTTGGCGAAGTAGAAACCCCTGGCGCAATGACGGTGTCAGGTCTTACCACTGCTTTTGCCGCTTTGTATCAGGCTGGTGGCCCCACAGACAGAGGATCGATGCGCAAAATCAAAGTTCTGGGCACCAACGGCAAAAGCGCAGAATTCGATCTCTATCGCTATTTTCTTTCAGGCGATCGCACTCATGACATTTCTCTTAAAAATGGTGACACTATTTTTGTTCCCGCCATAGAAAACAGCGTCAAGGTTGAAGGAATGGTGACCCGCCCGGCGAATTATGAAATTTTTCCGGGAACAAATCTGGCTCAGGTTATCGCCATGGCCGGTAATGCTTTGCCCGAAGCCTATTCTGGCAGAGTTAAGATTACAAGATGGACCGGAAACCAGCGACGCAGAACCTTTGATGTCAGTCTTGCAGATATCGAAGAATTGAAAAAATTTGCAGTGAACAACGGCGATGAAATCAAGATCGAGCAGGCCATCGAGACTGTAGGAAACATGGTAAGCATCGAAGGTGCTGTTAAGAAGCCCGGTAAATTTGCGGTTTCTGAAGGTCTTCGCGTTGCTGGCCTTATTGAAAAAGCCGGAGGGTTGGTCGCAGAAGAGGCAAACCGCAGATATGGCCAGATCGTTCGCAAAGGACTTGCCGGAGCTGAAGAGATTGTTTCATTCAATATTCGCTTCGCTCTGCTTGGCGATGCGGATGAAAACATTTTGCTGAAACCTTTTGATAAGGTCGTGATTTTCAGTCAGAATCAGATAGAAGCTGATATCAGATCGGTAAACATCGATGGTGCGGTGCGCCGCCCGGGTGAATACGTATATCGTGACGGCATGAAACTGGCAGATCTTTTGCTTAAAGCTCGCGGATTCTCTGTCGATGCTGCCGGTGAAGCTGAAATTGCCAGGGCAGACGGAGATGGCAGCAAGATTTTCAAAGTCAGCGCTCTTTCGGCTTTCAATAACCCAAAATCAGAAGATAACATCGTTTTGCAACCACTTGATCGTATCAGCATTCTCTCGAAAGGCGACAGCCTGATCGAGCCAGAAGTCGTTGTCATTAAAGGCCAGGTGAAAAGACCCGGTCCTTATGCTCTTAAATATCGCGGCGAACCTTTAAGCAGCATTATCGCCAGAGCCGGTGGTCTTACCAGAACCGCTTTCCCGCAGGGCGCTGTGTTTATGAGAAAAATCGAGCATATTTCAAACGCGAAGCAGCTTGAAACCGCGACCGACGTTCAAAACGAGATGTTTCGTCAGGCCACTCTCGATCTGCGTGCAGACCTGCTAAGAGCAGGGGCTAAGCTTGACAGCGTCGGTGCCGTGAAATCTGAAGTTGAAGCCGGTTCGAGAATAACCCAGCAGGTCTACAATAATCAGTTACCCGACCAGAGTGGGGTGGTGATTCAGAGCTCTACCGATGAGGAAAAGTCAGGATTTGGCGGAATCGAAATGGCGGGTCGCGCGATGGTTAACAAGATGGTTCGAATTCCCGTGCCATTGAAAGATATCGTTGAAGGCAAAGCCGAGAAATTTGAAGATGTAGCTTTGCTCGATGGGGATCAGATAACCATACCTGTTGTTCCCACGACGGTTTCGGTGCTCGGTGCCGTAATCAGCCCAACCACGCTTCTTTACAATCGCAACCGCAGTGCTGGTTTTTACATCAATCGCGCCGGTGGTTTTTCACAGTATTCAAATCATCGTAAAACCGTTGTGGTCAAACCCAATGGTGAAGTTATGCCAATGCGTCAGGTCAAGCATATCGAGCGTGGCGACATTATTCTGGTGCCGCCAAAAGCAAGACTGGTCAGACCTGACAAGCTTAAAGAATGGTCAAGCATTGCCAGTATTCTGGGCAATCTTGCCGTTACCTACAAGGTCGTAAATGACACCAACTGATCAGGAAAGGGGAAGCTTTATGAGCCCAAACAGCAGAATCGAAAAAATCGTAAAAAGGAACGGTCAGGTAGTTACTTTTGACAAAGAAAAAATCGTAAACGCCATTTTCAAGGCAGCAATTCAAGTCGGAGGCGAAGATCGCAGACTGGCAGAAATTCTTGCCGATAAAGTGGTTCACCAGCTTGAATTGTCAAAGAACCCTGAAGCACTTCCCAGTGTTGAAGAAGTTCAGGATATTATCGAAAAGGAACTTATAGAGTCTGGTCATGCTAAAACCGCGAAAGAATTCATTCTTTATCGCTATGCCCATAACAAATTGCGTCAGGGCGTCGAAAAGCAAAGCGCAACCTCTTCCGGAAACATTCCCTATAAGAAAATCTGGCAGACTCTTACCTGGGCAATCGACCATGATTGTTACAGCGTCGACAAGATTAACGCCAGAATCGAGAATGGCACTTTCCCGCAGCTGGTTGAAGAAGTGACTGAAAAATACAATGCCGACATCGCTTCTGCGGTAGAAAAAATCATCGCCAGAAAAGACGATGTAAGAATTGTTATAATCGCCGGTCCATCTAGCTCAGGCAAGACGACCACCACCATCAAGGTTGGTGAGCATCTGAAAGAACAGGGTTATGAGCTGGTTTCAATGGAACTTGATAATTACTACTTCGACCTTGAACACCACCCAAGAGATGAATTCGGTGATTATGACTTCGAAACCCCCGAAGCGCTCGATCTGAAACTGATTAATCAGCATCTTTCTGACCTTCTTGAAGGTAAAACCATTCAGATGCCCCGTTACAATTTTAAAACAGGCAAACGCGAGCAGGAAACTGACCCGATGAAGCTTGAAAAGAATCAAATTCTTCTTCTCGACAGTTTGCATGGTCTTTATGGCCCAATGACCGACAGCGTCAGCGAAGAAAAGAAATTCAAGCTTTACATTGAAACTCTTTGTCAGATCAAAAATAAAGAGGGCGAATTCATTCGCTGGACTGATGTCAGATTACTCAGACGCATGGTGAGAGACTCGTGGCATCGCAGTTACAACCCCAGGCAGACACTGGAGCATTGGCATTATGTTCGCCGCTCTGAAATTCAGCATATCATACCCTTTCTGGGAACGGTCGACCATATAATTGATGGCTCTTTGCCTTATGAATTGCCGATTTACAAAAAGCATCTGTTTCATCACTTCCCTGATTTTGTGAAGGACTATCGTGAAGATCCAAAACGCCAGGATGCTTACATCAGAGCCAAGCGCGTGCATGATCTTCTTGAATCATTCAAAACCTGGGAAGACGAAGAAGTTGTGCCTAAAGACGCGTTGATTCGAGAATATATCGGCGGAAGCATCTACGAATACTGATTGGTAAAAACACGCGGCGCCCGGCTTTTGAATAAGGCCAGGCGCCGTTTTTTTATGCTGAGGTTGGCTTAATCCGGAATGCTTACGATAAGCCTGCGGGTGCGTGGTCCGTCGAATTCGCAAAGATAGATACCTTGCCAGGTGCCCAGAACCAAATCGCCATTATCGACGATGAATGGATGACAGGTTCCGTAAAGGCTTGACTTCATGTGAGCGTGGCTGTTGCCTTCGCCATGACGGTCGCTTGATTCATATTCAGGAAAAACCTTGTCGAATCTGCAAAGCAGGTCGGTTACCACGTCAGGGTCAGCGTTTTCGTTAACGGTGATTGCAGCAGTTGTATGAGGGGTTGCCACGAGAATATGGCCGCTTCTGATGCCCGATTCTTTTACCGATTTGCGAACCAGGGCGGTTACATTGACAAAAGCCTGTGATGAAGGCGTTCTAACCGTATGTTCAAAAATCATCTCAGTTCCTTTCGCATGAAATTATAAGCAGCTGTTGAGGGCCAAGATCGATCTGAGTGGGCATTTCTGCCGGTTCAAAGCAGCCTTCGGCGGTGTGAAATCGCAGCTGTTTTGCGTTTCTAATTCGTTTTGGCAGCCTGAAAGAGCAATTTTCGGTTTTGGCCGTATTGGCGCAAACCAGGCACTGATTGCCATTATCACAGGTTTTTACGAAACCTTTAAGCCCGAAGCTATCGGGTTTCCATTCGCCAAACGGAATAATCACGCCTTCCTGATAAAAAACAGGCATTGATTCTTTGATTCTAAGCGTAACTTTCATAAAATCAGGAAGATCAGAATTTATGCCCTGCGCGAAGCTGTCGGCATTGGAGTTACAAACGTCAATTCTTTCGAACAGGCATTTTTCAGAGCCGGCGGCGAACATTACATCGCTGGTCATAAGTGCTGCCAGCGCGAATTCATTCTTCATCAATGAAATTATTTCGTCAATGGTTTCAGGTGGCAGCTGGCTTAGAGAATGAATATTTTCGTACTGAACGAATTTTCTTACAATTGCTTTGTCATTCAGTCCTTTAACTTCATTCGACCTGATTTTGGCAAAGGCTTTCATGGCAGGCATAAGCACGTCATGACTGCTGTATATAGTGCAGGTTGGCACAGCGCCTGATCTTTTGTAAAGCTTGTAGATATCGCCGGGAATATAGATTCCTCCGGTATACCAGTAGATATTGTTGAAAAACCGGTCGGCACCGGCCTCTATGCCTGATTCAGCCAGCTCGATAAGGGGTGCCATTCCCAGGTTTTCGGCGAGAAACCAGACTGAAGGGTATTTTTCTCGGGTTTTACCGATAATTCGCTTGAGCCCGTTTTTGTCAAGGCCCCAGGCTGCATCGATTCTTATCGCGTTCACATTATATTTTTCGATGTGCGGAAAGATTACTTTTTCAAGCCAGTAATTCTGCAGTTCTTCAATCGAATTATCGAGAATATAAGCGCCCCAGTTGATTCTGACTCTGTTATCATCGGCGTCGACATCGTCAGCGCCGGCTTCTATTCCTTCATTTTCGTGGTCTTTGAACCATTCGCGCTTCAGATTTTCAGCGTTGAAATCGGCGTGGTTGAAGGGAATATCGATCATGCGATCCATACCATTTTCTTCAACGAACTTCATGAATCGGGCAAACTTTTCCCAGGTGCCGAAGAGTTTGCAGGGCTTTTCGTAGTCTTTTACGACATAAGGCGAAAGAGCCGGCAGAAAATGTGGCAAAATCAGAAGAACATTGACTCCGATCTCTTTCAATTCGATTACATAACGTTCTAAATCTTCGATTGAATCAAAAAAGCTCAATGGAACATCTGCATAAACTTTTCCTGAGTATTGAATTCTGCTGTCTGGCAGGCAGGTTTTATGCGAATCCTGTGGTCTAAAGAATATATGCTTTGGCATGATCAATCGTCTTTCTCCTGTGATTCTTCAAGTTGACGTAGTTTTTCTGCTAATA
>JASURT010000008.1 GCA_030446435.1 Candidatus Ozemibacter sp. | reverse complement strand
AGATTGGAGGCGGCGGGAATCGAACCCGCGTCCGAAAAGGCTCACAGACACCGTCTACCATTATAGCCTGCAATTAATTTTTTAAGGTGTTCGCTACCCACAGGCAGGTCACTACTTACCCGATCCGTCTGGAAAATCTCGATTCAGTACCCCAGTGGCCCGGTGCTAAATCCAGCCGGTTTTGTCGTCGGCCTTCTCTGTGCTTACCGGCAGAATCATCAGAGAGACCGTCGAGCCGTAATTAGGCTGCGAGTGCCAGTTCTTCGTTGGCAGTTAATTGTTGATCGATTTTTAACGAGGCCCTTCGATCAACCTCGAATGGCAGGTGGCAGCTCACTCTCCCCGTCGAAACCAGGTCGCCCCCGATTTCGTGGGTTGTACGAACAACCACTAATAAAAGTATATACCAGATTCTGGTAAAAATCAATGTTTCAAAGGGGTAGAGACAGAAAATGCGAAGCGCGAAAAAATCGGGTCAATGTCGGGTAAGACCTCTTAAAATCGTTCTTACTCTGGCCTGAAGGCTTGACAGCAAATGGCAGCGAATCGAAGGTCCGGTTCGGGTAATCTCATGAGCCAAAGCTTTTTCAAGCTCGGCGAAAAAATCGGCTTCGGGGTGAAAATAGCTGCTGATGTTGGCAAAGTCATAACGCTGCTTCAGCAGATTGATGAAACGAACGAGAGATGGGTTGGAAAGATCGATGATCATTCGCAAAATCTCGGCGCTGTTGAGTCGATGAAAGAAGGGAAGCAATTTAAGACCAATTCGTTCAAGGTAATCGAGGGGAAGTTCGCCCGCAAGCTCTGAAGGCTCGATGAATTTTTTGAAAAATTCAAGGGCTTTTTTCTGCAGTTGAATACTCTGAAACTCGATTTTTCTGCGCATCACCGAATCGAGAATGAATTTCAGATCTTCGCTGGCATTTTCGCTGAAATCAAACTGAAACTTCGCATCATTGAAAGTGGCGTTTTCGTAATCTTCCGGGCGACTCTTTTCAATCGCTGCAAGAAATTTTCCGATTACGGTCTCAACCTCGAGATCGATTGCTTTCGATTGAATCAGAAATTCTAAAAACTGAAAAACCTTCGGAAAAAACATGAACTGAATGCTTCCCGAATTCATCTTATCGAAAAGCAGGTCGATCTTCTTTCGCAACTCTTCGTCAGAAAACAAAGCAAAAGAATCGAACATTTCAAGAGGGTCGTCACTCAGCTTTGCCGGGTCAGGCGAAGGCAAAATCTCTTCTTTCCAGACTTCACGATCAAGGTTACCACTCGAAAGATACTTCACCACTTCGGCAGAAAAAACGGTGTTCTCTTCTGAAATTCCGTATTTCGAGAAAAACCGCTGATACTCTTTATTGCTCTCTACCATTACCTTCGAAAAAAATGAAAAAGAACTCGGAATAGAACTCAAACCATCGACAAGAGTGTAATTTCCCTCTGAATTCTCGGCAGCAACCGCATTTATCAAACGAAAAAGCCGCGAAAGGTATTTTCCCTTCAATTCCGGGTCATCTACTGGAAAAGACCGGGCCAGATTATCAATCGTAAAAAAAGCGCCCTTGAGTCCACGCAGATTCAGCGCATATTTATTGTTCAATTCCTCAAGATAGCCTTTTTGCTGAAGAATGACATCACGGCAGATCTCATCTGAGATGATCTCAGAAGCCATCTCGGTCACGGTCATAGAAATTTCCGGGCAGAAATTCAGAGTCTTGCCGACAATCTTCTCTTTAATTCTCAAATAATCGTTCAAAACCACGGAAACATTGGCATCTTCGTTGTTCAATTCATCGTATGATTCAATTTCATTTTTGCTTTTGCCGGTCTGAACCTGATACTTAGAAATGATTTCAGCCTCATTGGTAATAAAAAGACATTTTATCTTCGAATGCTCGACAAAGTTATTGAAAAAGCCAAGAAGCTCAGGAACATCGATGCAGATTCTTTCAAGATCATCGAAAACAAAAACACAACTCGACATATCCTTGATGTTGAAAGGGTCAACTTCCAATCTGGCTTCATTCAAAACTCCGAAGGCTTTTCCCGCCGGATACAGCGCACAAAAAGCCTCTTTAAGGGCATCAGGTATTATTCGCATTATACTGGGATTGGCCTTTAACAGCATTTTACGCGCAATTTCATCAGTAGACTTCATACCATTAAGCGAAACATAGCACGGAATGAAGTTTCTCGACTCGATCAACGGCTTGATTTTGGCCTTGTAAAAATGGGTCTTGCCCGAACCCCATGGACCATTGAGCATCAACGCATATTCGGTTTCCGGCACCGAAAGAAAAAACGATATGGCTCCAAGAATGTAGTCCATTCAAACACCTTTTCTATGTACAATGGTCGGGCAAATTAAAACAGGTTTTCAAATAAAACGACGAAATTGCATCAAAGCAACGGTTACAGCGCTAATACCCCGACAAAGCTATAAAAATCGTATCACAGAATTCAGTTCATGGCAATTTTACCCAGATAAACCCGCGCCAAACTTTTTCGCACGACAGCAGAAAATTGTGCAACTTCTATATTGCTTCTTGAAAATTAAACTTCTATATTCCATGATGTTAGATACTAAACCATACATTTTTTTGAGGAAATCAAGAGGCCATTGCTCAATAGTATTATTTTGTGTTATCTTTTTGCCGATACATTAGTCAATAAACATTCTTGTTAAAAGAGGTTAAACAATGCAGCAAAATGGAAACAAAGAACCGCAAGGGTTTATTCCATCGGTAGTCAGAACTTTTCTGACCGGGCCGCTGTCGATTCTGCTGATCATCTTTGCCGTTTTCGCGGGCATCATGGCCATACACCTGACACCGCGCGAAGAAGAACCGCAGATCGTCGTGCCGATGGTCGATATTTATGTCAATTTTCCCGGACATAACCCGAGCGAAGTAGAAGAACTCGTTACCAGACCACTCGAAAAGCTTATGTGGCAGATCGACGGGGTCGAACACGTCTATTCGATGAGTCGCCGCGACCAGTCTATGGTGACCGTGCGCTTTTACGTCGGTCAGGACCGCGAACGCGCGATGGGCAAGATTCGCGACAAAGTCGAAGGCAACAAGGACAGAGTGCCGCCCGGCGTTACCAACTGGCTGATCAAGCCGGTCGAGATTGACGACGTGCCGATTGTGACCCTGACGCTTACTTCGCATGACTCAAGCGCTTCTGAATTGCGAAGAATAGCTGAAGAGGCCGAAGCAAGGCTGGCAAGCATCAGAAATGTTTTTCGTTCAGACATCTACGGAGGCTACCGGCGCGAATTTCGCATCGAAGTCGATTCGACGAGAATGACCGCTTATGGCATGTGCTTTCAGGATATTATGATGGCAGTCAGCGGCAACAATCAGGTTGCCGACAGCGGAAGAATCATTCGTGAAGGCAACAATCTCAGACTGCTGGTCGGAAACGTAATCAGAACCGATGAAGAAATCAAAAAGATTCCGATTCGCTCGATCGATGGCAGAACCATTTACATCGAAGATCTTGCCAACGTCATCGACACGGTACAAGAACCCGACTGGTATCACCATTCGACCTACGGTCCGGCTTCCGACAAAGAAAGCGTCGGCAATCGCGCGCCTGCCGTCACTATAGCCTTCAGCAAAAAGAAGGGCACCAATGCAGTCGATGTCGCCGCCGAAATCATTCGTCGGGCCAAAGAGCTGCACGGCAAGGTCATTCCGAAAGAAATTGATCTGATCGTAACCCGAAACTATGGGCAAACGGCTGATGACAAGGTCAACGACCTGCTTTCAAGCATGTTTTTCGCCATTCTCACCGTCGTAGGCCTGATGGCTTTCACAATGGGATGGCGAGCCGCGGCGGTCGTGGGCCTTTCGGTGCCGGTAAGCTTCGCGCTGGCATTGTTCACCAATCTGGTTTTCGGCTACACAATCAACCGTGTTACCCTTTTCGCCCTGATTCTAAGCCTTGGTCTCGTTGTCGATGACCCGATAACCAATGTCGACAACATTCAGCGTCATCTGCAAATGGGAAAAGAGCCACCGATCAAGGCAGCTCTGAGCGGGGTTATGGAAGTAATCGTGCCGGTCATCATGTCGACTCTGGCCATCATCGTTTCATTCACGCCAATGTTTTTCATTACTGGTATGATGGGCCCGTATATGGGGCCGATGGCGATCAACGTGCCCTTAACCGTAACCTTTTCAACCCTGTGCGCCCTGACGTTCGTGCCCTGGGTCGCTTTCAAGCTTCTGAAGGGATCTGATGCCGTTCAGGACGAATCAGGCGTTGACGATGGGGTTCCAACCTGGATCAGAAAATTTTACCAGTGGCTGATTTCGCCATTTTTAAAAATGCGCAACGCAATTATTCTGGGAATAGTCGTCTTTCTGCTGCTGATTGGCTCTGGCCTGCTGATGGCATACCGAAAAATTCCGCTTAAAATGTTGCCGTTCGACAATAAAGATGAACTGCAACTGATTCTTGAAATGCCCGAAGGCACGACTCTCGAAAATACCGATCGCGCGGTGAGAGAATTCGAAAAATATCTTTCGCGTGTCAATGAGGTAAAAAGCGTTCAATCATACGTAGGTCTTGCCGCGCCCATCGACTTCAACGGACTGGTAAGACACTACAACCTGCGCCAGCAGTCACATCAGGCAGACATTAGAATCAACCTGGCAGACAAAATGAAAAGAACTCAGCAAAGCCATGCCATCGCACTGCGACTGCGCAATGATCTCGATGCGATCGCCGCCCGCTACGGCGCGGTTCTGAGCATAGTCGAAGTGCCGCCTGGACCACCGGTTTTCTCGACCATCACCGTCGAAGTCTACGGCGACGAAAACACAAGTTACGAACAACTGATGGCTGGAGCTGAATTTCTGCAACAGCAGCTTAAAGAAGAAGATTCGGTTCATATCACCCAGATAGACAATATGAATGAAGCCGAACACAACAGAATCGCCTTCAGACCTGACGTGCAGAAAGCCGCCACCCATGGCTTTACCGCCACCATGATGCAACAGCTGATCATGCAGGCAGTCAGAGGCCGCAACCTTGGCATCGCTCACATTGAAAATGAACGCGAGCCGGTAATGATTAACCTCAGACTGCCTCTTAACGAAAGAAACCAGCTCGAAACCCTGAGAAACCTGACCCTGAGAGACCGCCAGGGCAATCTTGTACCTCTCGGTGAACTTGGCGAATTCAGCGTTGAACCCGAAGAACAGATTATTCAGCATAAAAATCTGCGCCCCGTGGTTTTCGTAACCGCCGAATGTGTAGGCAGAGCCCCCGGCATGGTGATTTACGATATGTATCAGCGCCTGCAGAAGAACCCGCCACCAGAAGGAATTTACTATGAATGGGCCGGTGAAGGCGAATGGGAAATAACCATTCGGGTCTTCAGAGACCTCGGCATTGCATTCGGTATCGCCATGCTCGGCATCTATCTGCTTCTGGCGGTACAAATGGGTGACTTTATCATGCCACTGCTGGTAATGTGTGCGATTCCGCTGACCATTATCGGCATCGCACCCGGTTTCTGGCTGCTGAACCTTGTTTCGGCAGACATGGTCGGAGGCTATCTTGACCCGGTATTCTTCACAGCGACCGGTATGATCGGCATGATTGCCCTGGGCGGAATCGTTATCAGAAACAGCGTGGTTCTGATAGACTTCATTCAGGATTCTGTCAAACAAGGCATGCCCCTTGACAAAGCGATCAAGGAAAGCGGCGCAGTGCGCTTCAGACCGATCATTCTTACTGCGGCCACAACCCTGCTGGGTGCCTGGCCCATCACTCTCGACCCGATCTTTTCAGGTCTGGCATGGTCGCTGATTTTCGGCCTTATCGCCAGCACCTTCTTCACCCTGATCGTCGTTCCGACGATTTTCTATCACACCAACAAAAGTTCAGTTGCAAGCGAGAACGCACCTGCTTCTCAGGAGGTAAAACAATGAGCGAAACCAGTAAAACCCAAGCAAACTCAAGTAAATCAGCGATAATTGGCCCGATACTCGGCATTGCCGCCCTTCTGTTCATCATGCTTTTCCAGGGCGGGGCCTTTGCCACCGGGCAGATCGAACCGGGCCTGACCGGCGAAAAAGCATTGCCCCCACAGGAAACGATAACAGTCAGTGAAACTTCTGTGCCTGTATTCTACCAGTCTATCGGAACGGTCAGAAGCCGTGATGAAGTTGAAATCGTGCCGAGAATCATTGCCAGAATTCTTGAAGTCAATGTCAGAAGCGGTGACAGCGTTAAGAAGGGCGAAGTGCTGGCAAAGTTAGACGCCAAAGATCTTTCGGCGGTAGTTTCACAGGGCCAGCAGCAGCTTCAGGCCGCCAGTGCGGGCATATCTGCCGCCGACGAACAGGTAAAATCAGCCAAAGCCGCTCTTGACCTTGCAACCAAAGAAATGAACCGAACCCGGGCTTTGTTCGAGAAGAACGCAGCCGCCAAGCGCGATTACGACATGGCTTTAGCCAATTACAAACAGGCCGAGGCCGGTATGCAACAGGCTATTCAGCAAAAAAGGGCAGCTTCGGCCAACTATTCTGCGGCTGAGCAGTCGATAAAACAGGCTGAAGCAGGGCTGGGCTACGCAACCATTCTCAGCCCCATAGACGGCATTGTGGCTGAACGAATGGCCGACCCGGGCGACCTGGGCAACCCAGCATCAATGATTATGCGGGTCTTCGACCCCAAAAGCCTGATGCTAGAGGTTCCGGTCAGAGAATCTCTGGTATCGGAAATCACTATCGGTTCCATCGTTAATTATGATGTTCCGGCATTGAATAAAAGCTATGAAGGCACGGTTAAAGAAATCGTTCCGGCGGTTGACCCGCGCACCAGAACCTTTCTGGTAAAAATCTGCATCGACAATTCACCCGGTTTGATGCCGGGAATGTTCGGTACCCTGAAAGTGCCTCTTAAAACTGACAAGAAGGTCATTCGCATTCCCGAAAGTGCAATTCAGCGCACCGGACAACTTGAATCCGTATTTGAAATCGACAATGGCCGAGAACTGAAGAGACAAATAAGAACCATTCCTATCGACAACAATACAAGAGAGATTATATCTGGTTTAAGAGCTGGACAAATCATAATAAAAAATGTTAATAACAAAAACTGACGTTTTCAGTTAATCAAATAATTTACCTGGAGGAATGTGATGAGCAAACTTAAAGGAACCAGAACCGCTGAAAATCTGATGAAAGCTTTTGCCGGCGAATGTCAGGCCCGCACTCGCTACACTTATTACGCATCAGTAGCGAAAAAAGAAGGTTTTCTTCAGATCGCCGATATTTTTCTCGAAACCGCAGAAAACGAAAAAGAACATGCCAAGCTTTTCATGAAACAGCTTCTCAAATATGACATGAACGAAGAAGCAGTCGTAATAAACGATGCAGCATACCCGGTAGCCTATGCAGACACTCTTAAAAACCTGAAATACGCTGCTGACGGCGAAAATGAAGAATGGACAACCCTTTACAGCAATTTCGCTGACATCGCTGACGAAGAAGGCTTTGCCGATATCGCCAAGGTTTTCAGAAATGTCGGAAAAGTTGAAGAAAGACACGAAGCCCGCTATCGCAAACTTCATGACAATGTAAAAAATCATACCGTTTTCAAAAAAGACGGGAAAGTTTACTGGAAGTGCAACAACTGCGGACACATTCTTGAAAGCATCGAAGCTCCTCCGAAATGCCCGGTCTGCGATCATGGCCGCGAACATTTTCAGATGTGGCTCGAAAACTATTGATCAGACGAGATTCAATCGTGGCTTTTCATTAAGCCTGAGTTGAATTCTGGCCGAACGAACCCGGCCACCACGCCTTTTCGCAAGGTGTAGTGGCCGGGTTTTTGTTTGCCTGTCAGGCAGATGGTTTATGCCAACAGATATTGTGTTAAAATTCTACTGGTGAAAAAAATCAGTAGCACAGAAAACATTTTTAAAAAATTTCCCCTGCTGACCTGGCTGGGAGCAATTCTTGCTTTTCTTGTAATTCCGCTGGTTTTGCTGAATTCTGGTCTCGAGAGCATGCTGAAATTAAGATACGAGACCGAAGTTCGCAAAACCCACAAACTGATGGATGATCACCTGGAATTTTTGCTTAAGCACAGCAACGACGCTCAATACTTTCATCTGCTGTTCAAGAAGGTTTTCGAAAATGCCATAAACAGCCAGAACCCTGAAAAAACGCTGGCAAAGCATATAAAAACTCTACGACGTAGATTTCCGGGGCACTTCAAATTCATTGTCTGGAACAGCCGTGGCAAGACAATAAATTCGCTTACCGACGAAAAAAGCTATCGTTATGTAGTTAAATCTATATATGAAATGTTCAGAAAAGTTGCCGAAGATTGCCGTAGTAATTACCCCGGGTATCCTGAATCTTTAGACCTGGTAAACGACAAGATT
Organism: Candidatus Ozemibacter sp.; assembly: GCA_030446435.1. Classification (GTDB taxonomy): domain Bacteria; phylum Muiribacteriota; class Ozemobacteria; order Ozemobacterales; family Ozemobacteraceae; genus DYKG01. The sequence continues at coordinate 27,505 of JASURT010000008.1, read as the reverse complement.
AATCTATTTCGCGGTTATCTTGGTCGCTTTCTGGTTCCTGCACATCTTCGGCTTCCGTATCAGGCTGGCAATCAGGGCAGATGTATTCTCGCCGATACCGAAAACCGTTTTCCCCTTTTCTGGTTTCATTCTGACCCCAGACTGACTCTTTATTGCTCGATATCAAAGAAAGCTATAAACAAGAATCTTGGCCTGAAGCACGCAATTCAGATTCTCAACCATGATACAAACATGCTGACGGGCATCATTGTCGGACAAAAGGTAATTCCCGAACCTTCTTCGCAAGACCGTCAACAGATTCTGTTCGAGCTTGGAAAATTCGAAAATGCCTCTTTGCCCCATCGCGTCACCGACGGAAATCTTCTCGCCTTCAAGCTTCTGACCCCGGAAATACGAGGGTTCTGCTTTATTGCCAAAGATGAGTTGATCACCGGGTACCCCGACCGGGTCAAGTCAGGCTATTTTTCACAGATACTGGTGGGTCTTTTGCTGGCAATTTTTGTATTTTACTGTTACAGCCTTCGCATCAGAGAATTGAAATTTTCGATCAGATTCAAGCTCGCCATTCTCTTTTTGTATGCAAATGGTCTGCCTTTGATGATTGTCGGTAGCATCGGTTACGAGTATCTGCAACAGCAACGCCTGAATCTTATAAAAGAAATTCACGCAACCAACGAGAAGCTGCTGCTTGAAATAGACTCAGGCTACCAAAGACACCGCAAAGCTCTTGCAGAAAGAAGCAATGCGCTTCTTAAGCCATTTAAAAAGGAAGTTTCTCTTCAGGTTCCCGACCCATCGATGCTTGAAAACCTGAAGCCGGTAATGCAGAATCTTGGCGCAGATGAAATATATATCTTCAACAAAACCGGTCAGACATTGTTAAGTCATAAGCCCCGAAACAAAGAAGCTTCGCAAACTTTTATGAAGCTTTTTTCTGCAGCTGCGCTTACTTTTGCCAACCAGAAGATTGGCGAGCAATTCGACAAACTGGTCGAACAGGCCGGTTCTTCGCTGGCTGTAGCGGGGCAAAAGGTATTTAACCGCAGTTCGCCGATTCTCAAAACGTTGCTGGCCAAGCTTGACAAGATCGAACCCTTCATATTTGGAACTGAAATCAAGCTGTGTTACGCAACCCTGCTCGGCGACACCCCGGAGCGACAGTTTCATTCGCTGATGATTCTTGTCTGGCCTGAAGAAGAGGCGCAAGCCAATTACGTTTCTGCCCTTGTAGAAAATTACAATCAAAAAAACCAAGAAATCAAGCTTGGAGCGCATTTTCTGCATAACGGCATGGTCGTTGCTCCGGGTCTCAAGAATGAGCAAAGCCTGATTCCGGTTCTGCAAAAGGCCGCCACCCTGCAAAGCGCTTACGATGAAAACCTGAAGATCAACGATACCAGATACATCGCCACTGCCCTTGGCGGCAAATATATTCCGAACATTTCTCTTGTTGCACTGACCCCCTTGAGCCGCATAGAAAAGCAAATAGACCAGTTAAAGCTTAATATGAGCATATTTGCCTTGATTTCGATGGCCATTGCAACCGGGGTTGCGCTTTCGCTTTCAACTCAATTTCTGATACCGGTCAGGCAGCTTTCTGAAGCGGTTATACAGATCGGTAAAAGAAATTTCAGACACAGAACCCGTATAGATAGCCAGGATGAATTCGGCGAGCTTGGCAAAGTCTTCAATTCAAGTATTGCCGAGCTTGAAGAACTTGAAATCGGGCGGGTAGTTCAAGAAAACCTTTTTCCGGGTAATCATCTGGCACAAAATTCGGTACAGATTTACGCCAAAACCGTAACCATGACGAAGCTTGGCGGCGACTACTACGACTTTTTTCCCATCGACGACGACAACATCGGAATTTTCATGGGCGATGTCGCCGGGCATGGTATTCCGGCTGCATTGATCATGGCGATGGGCAAAGCATCTGTTTTTATGTGCGAAGAAGAACGCACAAACCCGGGGCAACTACTTACTTCAATTCATAAAATGCTTTTTTCGCTTAAAAGCAAAGAATTCAAAAGAATGATGACCTGCCAGTACATGACCCTGAACACGGGCAACGGCAGCCTTAACATTGCCAATGCCGGGCACTGTTTTCCGGTAGTGGTATCAGACAAGGGTGCTAAAGCAGAATATCATGAAATAATCGGCACGCCGGTGGGCATTCTGCGGCGGGCCAGATACGAGAATTACAACATTCAGCTTTCGCCCGGTGACACGGTAATTCTTTACAGCGATGGCATGATAGAAGCGTCACACCCCGAAAAAGGCGTTTTCGGAGCCAAGGAATTTCTTAACCTGACCAAAGCAGCCTGGTGTGAAAACCTTGAATCATATTATCAGAAAATGTTTGAAACCAACCAGAGCTGGGCAGAGAAGCAGGAAGACGATCTGACAATGGTCCTGATCAGATACAATCCGACAAAGGTGACGCCATGACCAGGCCGAATCAGATAATAAAAGGTGTCCGCTGGCTGCTCAACATAGCCATATTCATCTTAATACCTGTATTTCTCATCTATTTCGGAACCAGAAGAATAAACAATCTGCACAAGCAGCAGAAGTTGACTTCAACCGAGCAGAAAATTCAGAAAATGCTCAATGAGTTCGAATCTTATTCTGAAACCGAGACGTTTCTGGCAAAATCGTTCTGGAAAACATTTTATGGCAGCAAGCAACCGCTTGAGGACATCAAAATTTTCAGAGAACAGCTTGATAACCGCTTTGATTTTCTGGCCTGGAACAATGCCGGCAAGATTGTCGAATCAACGAAACCCGTCGATCATGATAAGGGCGACTGGCCGATGCTGCTTGCGAGCATCGAAAGATCTTTCAGAGAAAAAACGCCTGGTTATTCAGCAGCAGAAGAAGAAAATTACAAAAAGATTCTTGGGCCGCAGTTTCTGCCCGAAATGAGCCGAGAGTGCCGCTCAGACTCCAATCCTTATCTTATGTGGCCAGATGTGGCCCGCCGTTTACCGGCTTTATGGCTGGCAAAATCGAAGTATTATTCGATTCTGATCTTCGTCAGGCCCGAAGTTGTCAGACAAAAACCTGGCCTTGATTACTTCATAAAACAAAACTCTCAAAACGACCTTTCGATCGGCTACATAAGAAACGGTAAAATTCACGCAAACCGCCTTATCGAAGAATCTTCGGCAATCAAACATCATTTCAGACAGAATCAGAGCCTTAACAAAAGAGAGTTTTCAACCGCTGAATCTCGTATTTACGCGCGAGTCATCGCAGACGACCTTGCCATTTTCATATGTCTGAAAAACCAGCATATAGACAGCAGCATAGCCGTTTCGCCCGTCGCAGCGGCACTTGTTTTTCTTTTGTTCATGCTTCCTTACTTGTTTCTGAGCTTTAAAATCATTGTTCTGCAACAAAAGATAAAGCTTTCGATCAGAACAAAACTGGGGCTGCTCTTCTTGTTCTCAGGCGGCTTGCCTCTTGCCATGCTGTTTTTTATGGGCTACGACTATTTGAACCAGAAAGAAACGACCCTGCTCGACGAAATTCACGACCAGGCAACCAGGTATCTGCAAAACTTCGATGAAAGATTTGAATCAGAGCATGCCCATCGAATTGTCCTGATTCAAAAGGCTTTGAAGCAGTATCTTCCGACTCTTAAAAAAGACGGAATCAAGCCTGACAGTTATTTTTCATTGGTCGATAACCTGGTTACCGACATCGATTCACTGAGCAAAATTCAGATTTTCCTCATAGCGAGCCGTTCAAAGATTATCGGTACCGAGAAGGGCATCTACTACAACAAAAGAATCGTCGATCGCAAAGGCATCAAATCATCAAAATCTGACCGGGAAGCCGCAAAAGTTTACGGGGCTCTTGGAAAATTCGTTGTAGACAGCGTCAATGGCATTCCGCTCGATGAAAAGGTTTCGACTGAAATAGAGCTGATTACCGAATCGGCAATGCGCAAAAGTATTTTTGAACTTCAGCAGGAATTCATTTCGGCCAACGGAAAAATAAGTCTTTTTGGCGTGGGCGCAAGAAAACTACCCACCTACGTCAATCTTATTTCGACTTCTGATGACGAAAAGCACGACTACATTCTGCTGATTTACTGGGACAAAAACAGCCTCGAACGCATGTATCTCAAACGCCAGTTTCTCAACGCAAACCGCAATATTCAAAACCTGAAAATTTACGCAAGCTGCGAAGATTCGAGAGATTTTTTTCCGATTGAACTGGTTCACCAGACGGGTTTGCGCGACTATGTAAACAGTTTCACCACCAAACCCCATCCAACAAGGCAATTTGTTGAAGTCAACCGGCAAAAACATCTGATAATGGGCTTTAAAGGCAAGTTTATGCGTAACTTCAATCTTTTTGCCCTTTACCCCGCCGCCGAAATTTCTGAAAAAATCTATCACGAAAAAAGCATGCTGGTCACAGCCGGACTGGCCGCCATTCTCATCATTCTGGTTCTGGCACAGATTATCAGTAAAAGCTTTCTTTTTCCGCTGAAAATCATTACCGAAGGTGCCCAGGCCATAAAAAACAAAGATTTCGACATGCGTCTGCCCGAACTTGGGCGCGATGAATTTGGCGAAATTGCTCAGGTTTTCAACGAAACAATGGTCGATCTTGAAGAGCTGAAAGTGGCAGGCATCGTTCAGGAACAGCTATTACCCCAGAAGCCTCCCGAAACAGGCAATTTCAAATTGTTTGGAAAAAGCATATCGATGGGTGATGTGGGCGGCGATTATTTCGATTATTTCAACATATCTGCCGATGAGTTCAGCGTGCTGATCGGCGACGTGTCGGGGCACGGGGTCGGCGCGGCGCTGATCATGGCAATGGCCAAGGCAGGCATTCTTCATTCTGACAATTATCTCGACCGACCGGTTGAGGTGCTGAACCGCCTGCACCGTCTTATAAGGTCAGCCAGAACCTCAGGGCAAAACCGATATATGTGCTTTCAATACATGAAACTCAACGGTAAAAACGGTAAGGGCAGTTATGCCAATGCCGGCGGTTGGCCTCCACTTGTAGTAAAAAACAACTCAATAGAAGAGCTTAAGCTCGCCGGGCCATTTCTTGGAGCGCTCAAGCGCCCCAGGTTTTCTGAACTCGAATTTCAGCTTGAACCTGGCGACAGCCTGATTCTCTATACCGATGGCATTATCGAAGCCAAAAACTTCTCGGGTGAAATGCTGGGCTTCGAGCACTTTTGCAAAGTGGTACTCGAAGCCCGCAATAATGACCCTGAAATCTTTTACAACAACATCGTCAGCGCCTACATGCCATACGCAAACAGCTCCGGACACTTGTCAGACGATCTGACTCTGCTTATTCTGATTTATGATGGTCAAGGTTTCCGTTCTTCATGATACTTATCATGAAGCCAAAGCCTAACATTATGAATGAACCGAACATCAGAATTGCCGCCCAGGCAGTTTTCGACAGGCTGCTGCCGTATTCAACAACCCTGTTTACCCCAGCAAGCACCTGACGACCGGCAAAATACATTGCTACCATGCTTATGGCCATACCATTGACAAGATTTGCCCTGGTAATGAATGTCACGACCAGCCCGGTTATTACGAGAACATAATTGATTATCACGGGAATAAGTTCTGCGTCGGTGGTTGCGAATACAATTACCAAAGAAGTTATCAGCAGTGCCGAATCGTAATGGTTCGTTTTTACGACTTTCTGCAGAGAAATTTTCCAGAGAGCCTGAATGAAGAAGCCTGCCAACACGATCCAGGGTATTACAAGGGTTATCGCCGGAGTACTTTTGGCGATGGTAAGCGAAGAATCGACCATGACATTGAAAAACAGCTGCAACGGCATCATGATGAACGGAAAAATCATCAGGTATCGCCAAAAGGTTGTTTCATTGCCCACCAGTTTATGAGACACAGGCTTTTCGAGCCTGTTTTCAAACCAGTTCTGCAAAATAATCGGCAGATGAATCAAACCCGCAGCCAACCAGATGAAATAAAGGCTTGTGGTGGCATCAAAATATGAAGTTGAAGCCTTACCAACTGAGTCGACAATATTGTAGGCAACTTTGGGGCCGACCCAGATGAGAGCGAAAGACGAAAACACATAAAAAATGCGCCAGTGATAGATAGTCAGCTTCAATATTCTGATTACAGCCGCGAATTTAACAACTGCCAGAACAAGGTATATCATCGTGGCCAGGTTGCCATACCAGACCGACAAGCCCGAAATTCTTACCTGATAAAAGGTTACGTCGCCAAGAAAAAGAAGAACGAAAACCAGCAACAATTTGCCGTGTCCCGGCTGAACCTGAAACTTCAGCAGATAAAGAGCCATTCCGACCATGATCAGCTCATACAGATTCTGCACCGCGAAAAATGCCAGCAAGCCATGCACTCCGACATTGCTGGCTTTGGCATCAGAACTGACCAGATGCAACCCCAGAAGCATCAACAAAACACTGAGAAGATAAAGTGGATTGTTCTGCTTGAACCAACGCGAAAAGCTGTTACCTGAGGGTTCAGAAGGAATATTGCCTGAAGAGTTGCCACCATCGGTTGAACCTGTCGATGAAGTTGTTGCCTTAGCATTTGATTCAGCGCCGCAAGACTTTTTTTCGGGCAGCACAGCACAGGCCAGATCATCGTGAATCGATCGTTCTTCGCTCAGTTCAGACAAGGCTTGATTGCCTTCAATAATTTCAGGCTTATCGATGGTGCTCTTTGATTCGGTCTCGTCGGTAATTATTATTCTATTCTCGTTCATGGCTTCCTCCTGAAAATTTGGGGTTCGCGTGGTGGTATTTATCAGGCGCAAAAAGAATGCCAAAACCTAAACCCTGATAAACAAAGAGTTAAACAAAATGCTACTGCGCCATATATGTCGGCAATGCGCGCTTTTGTCGCACAATAATGCTTTTGCCTATTTTTTCCCGATAATGTATCCTCTTTAATAGCCTTTCTGACCGAAACGCGAATTCAGGCAATTTCTTTGATGCTGCAAAAACTTAAAGAAAAATTGAATCAGCTGCTGACCTTCTTAAGAAGTGAACGAACGCCTCTTTACCAAAGATGGCCCCTTTTGTTCTGGTTCGGAACCATATTCTGCTTCGTCATTTTTCCGGTTTTTCTGCTCGATGTCGGGCTCGACAGCTTTCTCGCCACCAGAAAAGAGATGCAGAAAAAAGAAATATTCAATCGGCTGAATAATCGACTTGAATTATTACTGCAATACGGTAACAGCCGGCATTTTTATCACGCACTGCTGAAAAAGCTCTGCGAAATGGCAGAAAAAAGTAATGACCCCATCGCTTATTTAAAAAAGGCAATTCCTCACCTCAAATCACGTAATCCAAACACATTCAGGTTCATCGTCTGGAATAAAAACGGTAAAACAGTGCCGCAGATCACAGACGAAAAGCGCTATAAATACATAGTCAAAACCCTTTACGAAGTTTTTGTAAAAGCCACCGAAGAATGTACAATCAATTATCCCGGCAATCCCGCGCAAATAGAGCTGGTAGAAAAAAGAATCAATCTTCTGCGCTCGTATCTTGGGGCATTTTTCATTCCGGAAAGACTTAATCTGCCATTTCTCAAAGGCATTCTGGGCGAGTGCATTATGGCTTCTTCAGCCCCCGAAAAGTCACACTTCTGGTATAGAACACAAGAGAATTTCGGATTGTTCGCCAATATCCACATAGATGCGATAGAATCGAACAATTACTTGAAGAAACTCGTAAATAGCCTTAATCGAAACGACTACAACGGGGTCAAATGCGGCACCGCTGAACTGATAAAAGACAGAAGGGTTTTTACCGATGCCCGCCTTAAACATAAGCGTGAACTTCTGGTAGAACTCGGAAAGTTTGCAAATTCCTCAGAAAGTCAGCTTGAAACTGACAACTTGCTACTCGTAGTCAAACCTGTTACCCCCTTCGTTCTTGGCTTTTGCACAATCCCCAAGCAAAACGTACTTATCGACATAGCTTCGGCGCGAAAAAACATTCTGATCGGAGCAATTGCGATTATATCGCTTCTGGGGCTTATCATCGGCTACTTCATTTTTAAAAGCGGCTTTTTTTCGATTCGCTGGAAACTTGCTCTGCTGTTTATTTATGCGAATGGTCTGCCGCTGATGATTCTTGGTTTTCTCGGTTTTGAATATCTTCAACAAACGAGAATGCAGTTACTCGACCAGGCGCAGAAACAGATTGAAGATCTGTTCTCTGACATGGACTCAAAATTCGGCATTCTCCTCGATCAACAGGAAAAACGAGCCAATCAGGCATGCGAAGCACTGAACAAAAAATTTGAAACGGGCGAGCCAGACGCCAGAGATTTTGCCGAGTTTGAAAAACAGATGTTGAAACTTTCGCCATTAGACTTCATTCTTGCTGACGAAAACGGCGATTTCAAGATTTTCAACTGCACCGGCAAGAAGGCTGACAAGTTCATTTCGAACATGGCCAAAAATCTTATCAAATTTGCAAACGAAAATTACTTCACTTCATTTAAAATTTTCGACAGCAATTCCGAGCGAACTGACGGCAAAATCAAGGCACAAAAGCTGATGTCCGATGACTCTATCGTCTTTGATGAGATTCTGCAAAAAGTCAGCAAAATAATCGTACAGCAGATGGCTGCCGAAGAGCGATTTTACTACTGGGACTACCTCGGTAATATAGGAGCAAGAAATTTCAGGTATCTGCTGATGCTTTCCTGGCCGCTCGACAGGCTACAGGAAATTTACTTAAAACAGTTTCTCGATGGCTATAACAACAACCAGCACGGAATAAAATTCTATGCCATGGTTGAAACCAACGGCCTTACCTATCCTGAAAGCATCATTGCGCCAGAGGTCGACAAGCTTTTTCAACAGGTGTTCAACCTTAAGGTGGTTCGCTCTGATCGGGTAAAAGTAGCTGACGAACGTTACACAGCTTTTGGCTCTTTGGGCCGACAAATGAGTAAAGTTGCAGTAATAGGTCTATACCCGATTGATTCCATTGAACGACATGTGGCTGCAATCAAATTCAGATTGATCATATTCGCGATGCTCAGCCTGGCTTTGACCTCGGGCATTGGTATAATGCTGGCCCGCCAGTTTCTTGAACCGATAAAGGAACTCGAAAACGGCGTCAAGGCGATCGGCGAGCAGAATTTTCGCTATCGTATTCCTACTGCCGGCGCCGATGAATTCGGGCATCTTGGCAATGTATTCAATCGAGCCATTGAAAGTCTTGAAGATCTTGAAGTTGCCAAAATCGTCCAGGAAAACCTTTTTCCGCTCGAGCCCCTTCATCACAAAGGCATAGAAGTATTCGGAAAAAGCGTCAGCATGACAAGACTGGGCGGTGATTATTACGATTATTACAGCGTCGATGATGACACCGTAGGCGTTTTGATGGGCGACGTCGCCGGGCATGGTGTACCCGCAGCGCTGCTGATGGCGATGGCCAAGGCATCTGTTCTTCTGGCAGAGGAAGGCGAGAAACAAAGCCCGGCTCTTCTCTTAAGCAAGCTTCACAACGTGATTTATCGGGTTAAGAGCAAGAAAATTAAAAGAATGATGACCTGTCAATACTTCAGCATCAACGGTAAAACCGGGCAATTCAAGTTTTCAAATGCCGGGCATTGTTTTCCGGCCTTAATCAGGAATTCGGGCAAAAGCATAGAATTGCTGAAACATATCGGCACCCCACTTGGAATTACAAAAAAGGCAAGATATAAAGACGAAGAGCTTTGTTTTTCTGAGGGCGACATTTTGCTGCTTTACACCGACGGCATCGTCGAAACCAAAAATGATCAGGGCCGCGAGCTTGGATTTGATAATTTTCAGAAGATTGTACAACAATGCTACGACCCTGTTCTTGAAACCTATTATCAGAAAATTTTCGCAGCCTATCTTGATTGGGCACAAAAAGCAGAAGATGACATAACCATGGTATTGATCAAATTCTCTTCGCGGCAGGAGCAGGTTATTTCATGAGTTTAAACAGAAAGAAACAAAATCGTCTTATCTTCTCTCTTTTTGTTTTCTGCTTCATTTTCATTCCGGCAGTTCTGCTGGTAACCGGCATTAACTATCTGCGGCAGCAGGCTGATGAAAATCTGCTGAGACACAACCAGGAAGAACTGAGCAGATTTTACAAAAATCTTCAGACTTTTTCTGACGGTCAGCAGTTCTGGTGTCATCACCTTACAACCGAAATAGACTACAACCTGCTTGGTAAAAACAGTTCTGAAACCGCAGATAATATTCATAAAAAGATAATCGATCTTAGAAAAGACCTTAAATTCAATTACCTTGTTTTTCAACCTTCAATGGGTATTTCTACGGCTTCGATCGAGATTGAACCGAAAGAGAAATGGCTGACCGCCCTGAAGGTTTTTCAGCGAAGATTACGTAGAGGTCGCGACTCCCGGGATCCGACAGTTGAAGAACAAAAGGCTATCGGCGAAGTATTCGGCCCACAAACGAATCTAAAACATCTTCACAGCAGTTACGAAGAGCGTCGGTTTCTGGTATGGACTGACAGTACTTTTAAAAAGCCACTTCTCTGGACAAGATGCATAAATGACGTGCTGGTTGTGGTTTTTATCGACTACGACCAACTTGGAGCGGTCGACGGTATTCTGAGCAGTCTTAAAAGCTTCAGCTCAAAAAGCGACAATAAATTCAAATTTGCGCTTAAAAACGGTCCTGAATATCAGCTAATAGACCCTGAAGACAAAAAATACAACAAGCAGCTTGAGCAAGCTCTTACAGAGCATGTTAAAAACAAATCTTTCAAAATTGAGACCGAAAATCTGTTCATTTTTCCCAAATTTATCAGAACAGAGCTGGTGGTATTAGGCTTCTTCGACAAAAGCCTGACCAGGGCAAACACAAATTGGGCACATATTTCAGTCATTTTCTTTTTTATCGTTTTGTCGTTCTACATTGGACGTTATGCTTATAGAATATTCATTCTCGAGGTTCCAGACAGCCTTTCGCTTCGCTGGAAACTGCGGTTTCTCTTCTTCTTCGCAAACGGCCTGCCTCTGCTGGTATTGTTTTTTCTCGGCACCGATTATCTGAATCAGAAAAAAGACACTCTTCTGCAGGAAACACTGGGCCGGGGCACGGCTTATCTGCAGACATTCGATGAATCGTTCGAATCTGAATATGCAAAGATTCTGATCAACAAAAAATTCGCCGAAGAACAATTCATAAAAAGGGTGCAAAACCAGGAAATAAACCGGGAAATAATTCAGGAGCTGGTTAAAAATATCGGCGACTATGAAAAGAAAGTTCTGATTATAGCCAGTCGCAGTGAAGTTCTTGGAACTGAATTCGGAATTTACGACCCGAAAAACGGTCTTTATCCTGACGATTACAACAGCAAAAGCAGTCAAAGCAAGTCACAGCTTGATTTCACCCGAAAAATCGGCCATTACTTTATCGACTCGGTCAATGGCATAAAAATTTCAGGCAAGATCGCAACCGAAATAGAAATTCTGGTCGAGTCAATAACGCAAAAGCCTGTTGTCAACTTCATTTTCGACATGATGCAGCGACGCGGCAACTTTTCTCAATGGGGCTTTGGCGAGAATGTACACCCGGCAATCATCGATACCTTTACCCTTGGGCACACCAAAACCGAAGATTTCTTTTTCATCGCCATGTTCAGAAAAGAAAAGTTTCAACTCAGCTTCATGAAGCGATCTATACCCAGAGCCAATCGCAACAATCTTGGCCTGAAAGTCGTTGCCATTAAAGATTCAGAGGCATCGGTTCCACTAGAGGCCTTCAAAAACAAGGATTTAACCCAATTCGCCAGCACCCTCAGCAGTTTTCCCGGAGACGAGATCAAATTTGTTGATTACAAGGGCGAACAGCATCTGGCAATGGGATTCAACGGCAATTCTCTGACAGAATACCGTCTTATAGGCCTTTATCCGGTGTCTCGTATCGAAAACCTCATTGCCAGGCAAAAGCGACAACTGAGCATATTCGCTCTTCTCAGCCTTCTTCTTACTTTTGCCCTTTCACAGATTCTAGCCCACAGCTTTCTAATGCCGTTAAATCATCTGAGCTTTGGCGCGAAAGCCATTGAAGACAAGCACTTTCATCATAGATTGCCGCCGATGTCGCATGATGAGTTCGGCAAAATGGGTGAAATTTTCAATGAAGTCATGGTCGATCTTGAAGAATTATCAGTTGCCAGTGCGATTCAAGAGCAGCTTCTGCCTCAGACCTCTATTGCAACCGGTAATTTCAGTCTGTATGGAAAAAGTGAATCGATGGGTGAACTGGGTGGCGATTATTTTGACTTTCTCGAACTAGATGATCAGCATTTCAGCGTATTACTCGGAGATGTAGCCGGACACGGAGTAGGCGCAGCATTGATCATGGCAATGGCCAAAGCCGGAATCATTCAATCAGAGAACCTTCTTAACCGGCCTGTAGAGTTGGTTTCAAGATTGCACAGCCTGATTCATGCTTCCAAGACGAAAAAACAGAAAAAAATCATGACTTTTCAATATCTTTACCTAGACTCTGTCAATGGAACCGGGATCTACAGCAACGCCGGGGCATGCTCGCCAATAATAATCAGAAAAGCAGAAAACAGGGTCGAAGAGCTCAAGCTTCCCGGAGCCGCGCTTGGAGCCTTTAAAAAAGCGAAATATTCAGAAATCGAAATCAGCTTTGCCCCAGGTGATGCCATTGTTTTTTACACCGACGGAATTGTCGAAGCAAGGGGCGATAATGATGAAGAAATGGGCTACGATGAACTGAAAAGGCTTCTGCTGAGAAGCTGGGATCTGAATGCGGAAAAGTTTTATCGGAATATCTATCAGGAATACCTGAAGCATCTGGGCAGTCAGAGCGCCCAGGACGACCTGACAATGGTGGTATTGGTTTACACTGCCAATGATAATTCTTTGGCCGATGAAGCGGATGGTAATCAAAAAAAAGAAATGAGTTAAATGAAAAAGCCCGGAGAAAGCAAAGATAACGCATCGAATTTTTTCGATAAGGCAATTTGTCGACTCGTCATGGCCTTCTGTTTATTTCTTTTCCCGTTGTTCATCATTTCTGCCTCTTTAACCAGGCTTTACAACCTGAAAACAGACCTGCTTCGAAATCAAACTCATCAGCAACTGACGCAAACCCTTGAAGTTCTAGAAAATTTCAGTTCCGATCAAAATTACTTTCACAGCCTGCTCAAAAGAGTTTTTACCCTGGCGCAAAAGCAAAAGAACCCTGAGCTTTTTTTGCAAAAAAATATCAACAACCTGAAGAAACAATACCCCGATTCACTCGAATTCATTGTTTGGGATAATACTGGCCGCATCATACCTGAATTAACCGACGAAAAGGGCTTCAAGTTCATTCTTTCACGTCTTTACCAGACTTTAAGCCAGCTTAAAGATCTTTTTGTCGTTGACATGAAAGTCAGGGTCTCAGACACTTCGATTCTAAAAAAGAACCGCAACCTGATTGCCCGCTATCTCGGTCGATTCTTCATTCCAGAACATCTCAAGTTCCCTTATTTAAGCGGGAAAGAAGCGGGTCCGGCCAAAGTCGATTTTTCGAATCACCGCTCAGATTACTGGTATCACATAGGCGACAAAATTTCATTTCTTGTCTTTTTCAGCAATAATCTTCTCGAAAGTTCAAATGGCCTGATAAAACTGATCAAGTCGGCCAATCGACCTGAAGAAAACCTTTACACCGGTTATGTCATACCTCCGAATTTTACCGAGCCACAAACTGATATTCCATCAGAGCTGAAACCAGAGCTGACCCTGGCTCTTGCACGTTTTGAAGAGCTTTCTCAGCCGATTATAGAAGCCCGCAACTCTATCGTCGCAGTAAAAGTAGCAGGCAACAACCTGAGAATCTTTTCGATGAAAAAAAAGGACCCATTGCTCTGGTCGGTCAGCACCCGCAGAAATATCAGCATGGTCAGAATAGTTGCAATCATCTTCCTGGCCTATCTTCTCATATATTTTTATCTTCATATTCGGCAAAGTTTTGTCTCTATAAGACTCAAACTGACGATGGTATTTCTTTTTGCCAATCTAATACCTTTGATAGTGCTGGCATTCATTGGTTATGACTTTATAGAAAGCAAGGCAATATCGATAAGAAATGACTTTGTCAGCAGCTCACTTACCCGGCTGAAAGAATTTGACGCCAGGTATGAAAGTAAAAAAGAAGAACTTAAACAGTTCATGAACAAAGAATGCAATCGCATCAATTCACTTTCGACAGCAGACACAACAAATGAAGCCGTTTTCAGCCGCCTGAAATCAGCGGTCGAGCAGTGTCGGCCCTCTGAAGCTTATCTGATTTCAAGCGACAGTCGACAGATTTTCAGCTACTATCTTGACGATAAAAAACCCGCACATTCAAGCAGTTATGTTATTCCCATGATCAGCGCGGCTTTGCAGTTCATCAACGGCAATATTATTCAGGTTGAAGCCACAGATGTATTCAAAGCCCTTCTGTCTCCCGCAAATTCAGAGCTTATCAGACATGCCCATAAAAATTCGGGCAAGGTAGTCGAGCTGAATACCGGCAATAATTTTAAAACCTCTTATCAATATGCTTTTGGCGCACCCTCCAGGTCAGCCTACAACTATTTTCTCATGATGCTCTGGGATCAGAGTAACCTTAATCAACAATACGTCGAAAGCACTTTTTCTTCAATAAACCGAATGGTTGCAGATTCGCAAATTTACCTCAGATCGAACAACGGAATTCAGTTCTGGCCTTCATTAGCAAGTTGTCCTGCGCAAATACAGGATTTTCTTGAAAAAACAGAGAACTCACCCCGCAGCACTCATCAAAGAATCAAGCTTGGCAATTCTTCGCATATTGCCGTGGGCATGAAGGGAAAAAATCTTTCAACCATGGTAATGGCATTGGTTGTTCCTGAAGTTTCGCTTGACCGGCAGATTTTCAATCTTAAAATCTACATAATTCTCGCTCTGGTTTTGAATATACTTCTAACCATCGCGATTTCGTTGTTTTTAACGCATCAATTCATGAAACCAATAAATGAGCTTGAAAAAGCAACCCTGGCCATAGGTCGCCGCGATTTTCGCCATCGCATTCCTGCACTCGACAATGACGAGCTTGGCTATCTGGGAGCAGTTTTCAATCGAGTCACCGAAGGGCTTGGCGACCTTGAAGTAGCGCGAATCGTACAAGAAAGCCTTTTTCCGGGCAACAGTTTTACGGCCGGAAACTGTAAAATTTATGGAAAAAGTCTGGTCATGACGACTCTTGGCGGCGACTATTATGATTGTTTTGAAATAGACTCTCAGCACTGGGCTTTGGTTATAGGCGATGTTGCCGGTCACGGAGTTCCGGCCGGTTTAATGATGGCAATGGCCAAGGCCGGCGTTCTTACTTCAGACAAGCAACAGCAGCTGAATCCTTCTCAGCTGACAAGTTCGCTTCACAGAATTTTTGCCAAGATCAAAAACCCTAATATGAAAAGAATGATGACTTTTCAATATTTTGTTTTCAAGCCCGAGACCGGAGAATTCAATTTTGCCAATGCGGGCCACTGTTTTCCGATTGTCGTCGACCCCGCACATGAAACCGGCGAATTCATAGAGCATGTATCTACACCTCTCGGCATCGGCAGCAGAGCGAAATATCAGACCTTTTCTTTCAAACTTGAACAAAATCATGCATTGGTTTTGTACACCGATGGAATAGCCGAGGCCAGAAATTCGAACGGAGAAGATTTTGGCTTTGAGCGATTGCGAAAAACCGTTCCGACACTTTACGATGCTGATCCTGAAGTCTATTACAATCGGATTCTATCGCTTTATAACAGCTGGACCAGCAAAGCCGACGACGATCTTACCATTATCGTTTTAGTAAGGGGCGGCAAATGAAGCAAAAAATTTCGAATCTGCGCTCGTTTGCTTTCTGGCTGATAATCTGTCTGGTTCTGGCCGGTGTTCCGGCTTTGATAATATACTCGACGATTTTTCGCAATCTCGTTCTTCAGGAAGAGCAGCTTAAGGAAAATTTACAGTCTGAGCTTAAGCAGGCCTCGTCACAATCTAAAAGCAGTATTGACCAGGAGGAGTTCTGGTGCAGCTTTTTTCATCTCAATTACCTGAAGCTTATAGAAAACAAGGTAGAGGCCCAAAAAGTCGAAAACTGGGTAAAAAACGTAAGAAATACTTTTAATAATGAATTCGAATACATCAGCTGGGACAAGAACGGAAACACCGTCACCAGGACTTTTAACAGCGATTATTCTGAATCTGACTGGAAAAAAGTCTTTCAAACTCTCAGCAGCAATTTCTCATTCAACCGCGCTTTGGGCCTGAAGCGATATAAATCCGACCTCGAAACGACGAGAAAAATTCTGGGTAAGCAATATCTGCCGGAAATTTTTGATTTCAATTTTGATCCCAGGGCTTATAGCTTTGCCTGGACTGACAGCACTCTGCAACGCCCACTATACCTTTCTTTTTTTCTCAAAGATTCTGGCTTTCTTCTCGCCTTTCCCAAAGAAAAATTACAAAATCATTCCGGGCTGAAATACTTTATAAATGGCTTTGCCCAGGTAAGAAATCTACAAATGGGAATTTTCACTACTGAAAAACCCGACAAAGATATCTGGACAAACTATAAACCACAGAATCCGGAATTATTGAGCGACATAATTCAAACAAGCGTTAGAGATAAAGCTGGGTTTATCGAAACCGAAAAGGCCTATTTCTATTTTCAATACCTGGCGCCGCAATTAAGGCTGTTCATACGTTCAGACAGAATCAACACGCAAAATCAGATACAGCTTTACGCTTTATCGGGAACCGCAATATTTCTTCTGATGATGATTCCGGTGTTTCTTTATACCTATAGAACTGTCGTGCTAAAGCAACCAGGAAATATTTCAATTCGCTACAAACTCGCATTTCTTTTCATTTTCGCATCAGGAATTCCGCTTCTCGCGCTGGGTGTCATTTCTCAGGAAAATTATTCTCATAAAAGGTCTGAACTTATAAACAGAGCCAAAGCCGAGACCACAGAAATGATCATCAGCTTCGACAAAAGATTTGTTTCGCATAATGGTGCCCTTGCTCAGGAACTGAAAAAGTTTTTTGCCGAACTGGGGCCGAAAATTAAAGAACAAGGCACCAGCGAAGCATTCTGTAATGAAACGATCGAACAAATGAGAAGCAAACATGCCGACAACTTCTATCTGGTATCGAGCAACACCCGGATTCTACTGGCGAACACTGGCCTGTTCAGGTTCAAAGGCAGCATAGACAACCTCGAACTTGACCTGAAAAATTCCCGACCTAAGCGCAGAGTAAGCAAAATATTAATCAGCGATTTGAATTCAGCCAACCTTTTCGGCAAAAAAGTATTAAGCGACCTTAACAATAAGCCGTTTCCGCTTGGTACAGTCAACAAGCTTGAAATCATCGCCGAAACTCTGATGCAAAAACCCTTCATTGAAATAGTACACGACATCGTCAGCAACTTTGATTACCTTGGCTACTGGGGTTTTGGGCGGAACAAGGACTATGGCTACTCAAACCTTTTGTCTATCTACGAAAAAGGTAATTATGACTATATCGGGTTTGCCTTCTGGCGCCCATACAATCTCCAGAGAAGATTTCTCGAAAAGAACATCGTTAAAGCCTCAAAAAACAACAAAGGTATCAGATTCATCGCCGTTTCGGTTGAAACCGGAAACTTCTGGCCCGGCGACACTAATTTTTCACCGGAACTCAGCGCTTTCGCAAAATTTCTCAATGATCAACCGAACGAAGACTTACAGATCATCAGTCTTGACAATAAAAAATACATCGCAGTGGGCTTTAACGGCAATGAAATGAACCACTTCAAGATAATCGGGCTTCACCCTCTCGATGATATCGAACGGGTAATTCAGCTTCAGCGACATGATCTTCTGCTTTTCGGCCTGTTCTGCTTACTTTTCTCTATTGGTATGGCCCAAATTCTGTTCCGCAGCTTCCTGACCCCAATCGACGCACTTAGAAACGGAGCCTTGGCGATTGAACAGCGAAATTTCGATCATAGAATAAAAACTGCCGATAAAGATGAATTTGGCCAGATTGCCGACATTTTCAATGATGTTATGGTTGGCTTCAAAGAGCTTGAAGTAGCCAGAATCGTTCAGGAAAGCCTTTTTCCGAAACCTGATTATGCCAATGGCAATTTTCGCATACATGGTCGCAGCATTACCATGTCAGAGCTGGGCGGAGACTATTTTGACTTTATCGATATAGATACAGAGAATTTCGCACTTCTCATCGGCGACGTTGCCGGACATGGTGTCGGCGCAGCAGTTATCATGGCCATGGCCAAGGCCGGGGTGCTGGGTTCGACCGAGCTTCAGGCCCAACCCGAGCTACTTCTGACCCGGCTGCATCAGATGATTCTGGCGTCTAAAAGTAAACAACAGCGAAAGGTGATGACCTTTCAGTACATTTATATACATGGAACGACAAACAACGCCATATACTCGAATGCAGGCGGCTGCTCACCGATTTTAATCAGAGAAAATGGCAGAAAAGCCGAAGAATTAACCCTTTCAGGGCCGGCTCTGGGAGCTTTCAAAAAAGCCGGATACAGCAGCTGCAATCTTGGCTTCAAACACGGTGATGCCATGATTTTTTACACTGACGGTATCGTTGAAACCAGAAATCCTCAGGGAGAAGAAATTGGTTATTCAGGCCTCAAACAGATACTTCTGGACTCTTACGACATGAACCCCGAAGTTTTTTATAACAACGTATTACAGCATTACCAGAAGCATCTCGGCGAAAATGAAGCCCAGGATGACCTTACCTATCTTATAATGATCTGCGACGAATCGAAGATCTGATTTTTCGTCTTTTTTTTGCTTGACGTTCGCCTTTTGTTCGCCTATAATTTTTAGTAGAAGAACACCGAGCGGAGGCAATCATGACACCTGACCCACTGACCCCCAAACAGAGAACAGTACTCGACTTCATTCGCCGTTTTTTTGCCGAGTGGGGCTATGCCCCCACCATCGCAGAAATATGCGACGGGCTCGGGCTTTCTTCAACCGCCACTGTACATAAGCATCTCAAAATCCTCGCCGAGAAAGGGCACATAGACTCTCTCCCAAGAAGATCGAGGGGTCTTTCGGTAAAACCTCAAACCGTTACTCAGGGTCGCAGCGTCGAAATTCCCATGCTCGGAAGAGTCACCGCCGGGCAACCGATTGAAGTAAATGAAGTTCCCGAGTCGATAAGCCTGCCAGAATCAATGATCGGGCGTGGCGAAACTTTTGTGCTCGAAGTAAAGGGCGAGTCCATGATTGACGAAGCAATAAAAGACGGCGATCTGGTAATTGTAGAAAAAAGAAACACAGCCAATAACGGCGATATGGTAATTGCCTGCATCGAAAACGAAGAAGTCACTCTGAAAAGAATTTATCGCGAAGGCACCAGAGTTCGTCTACAGCCTTCGAACCCGATGATGCCCCCCATAATAATTGAAAATCAGGATGTAACGATAAAAGGCATTGTAATCGGGGTATTGCGTAAATACCGCCGACATTGAAAATTTGCCGAGAGGTTTGAAAATGCAAAAACGTATTGCCTGCCTCGATCTTGACGCTTTTTTCGTTGAAGCAGCCCTGCTTGAGAACCCAGAGCTGCGTGGTTTTCCGGTTGCTGTGGGTGGTTTCAGCAACAGATCGATAATTTGTTCTGCTTCTTACGAAGCCCGCAAATTTGGCATCAGTTCAGCAATGCCGGTCTGGATGGCAAAAAACAGATGCCCTGATTTGAAGCTTTTACCAATACCCGAAAACATCGGCAAATTATCGAATGCTACCCATGAGCTGCTGAAAAGATTCTGCCCGGTTGTCGAAAAAGCCTCGGTAGATGAATTCTACCTTGATTTTACCGGCTGTGACAGAATCTACAAACACAACCTCGATATAGCAGAAACAATTACCCAGGCCATTGCCAAAGAAACCGG
The DNA here is from genome assembly GCA_030446435.1 of Candidatus Ozemibacter sp. GTDB lineage: Bacteria > Muiribacteriota > Ozemobacteria > Ozemobacterales > Ozemobacteraceae > DYKG01. Next base: position 7,507 of record JASURT010000008.1, on the reverse strand, counting down.
CCTGCCTTCTACCATAGGCATTTCAACCAACAAACTTGTCTGCAAAATTGCATCTAACATGGGTAAGCCCTGTGGCATACTCGAGATTTTACCCGGTTCAGAAAGCGCGTTTCTGTCACATCTTCCCATAAAAGAAATTCCGGGCATCGGCAAAAAAATGGAGCCAACCCTGAAAGCCATGGGTGTACATTATGTCAGTGAAATATTGACTCTACCAATAGACGCCTGGAGGGCAGCCTTTGGCAAAACAGGCGAATACATATTCAACGCAGCAAGAGGTATTTGTGAAAATCAGGTTATTGCAAGTGAAAACAAGCCGATTCGCAAAGGTATATCGCGAGACACCACTCTTTACGAAGACAGCTCATCACGGGCTTATCTGCTCAGCCATCTGTCGAGACTTACAGAAAAAGCCATTTATCAACTACAGAACGAGAACCTCAGCTGTGCTTCAGTCACCGTAAAAATACGATATTCAGACTTTGTAACCAAAACCAGAACGATGACCATAACCAGAACCGATCGCGAAGCAGACATTTATCCGGCGGCGGTTATGCTTTTCTCCAAGCTGTTTCAGCGAAGAGTTAAAGTCAGACTGGTGGGCTTACAACTCGGTTCAATTCAGCCCGGCGGCACCACCCCCGACCTCTGGGACATCCTGCTACCAGAATACAAACAAAACCTGCCTGAGGTAATCAAGATCATCAGAGCCAGGTTCGGCTTCAATTCAATTCTCCGCTCAAGATCGGTCATAAATCAGACGATCAAAAGCAACCAGGTCTGACATATGCAATTTTCGATAAAAAACTTTTTAAACGAAGCCATTGAACTGAACAGCCATTTCCTCAAACTGAAAATTCAAACAGAGGCTGCGCGGCTGCTGCCTTTCGAAGAAGATCTTAAAGCTCTCAAAGAACACCAGCGCATTCCCGACAATCTACCGGCGCTGCTTGATAAAATCAAAGCCATAACCAGACTGAAACAAGAATTAAAATTGAACCAGCAACTCGCCACCTCGATAAAAAGAGAAACCTGCTAAAAACCTCGCCCATAGGTATTTGCAGAGCGTTCACTGACGAAAGGCGTCCCTGACTCTCTGATTTTGCCGCAAATACCATCGCCATCTTTGGGAGTTTTAGGTGGGTTGCCGGATTGAGGCTAAGCGTATAGAATTAAGAAAACTGCGTCAAAATCAGGAGAGAGCTTGTCATCAAGAGGTAGAAGCAACTACGTTGTCTCGTTAATTTCAGGTCTGGGCATCATTTTCTGCTTTTTTCTTTTTCCATTTTTTGTAATCGAAACCAGCCTGAAAAGTTTATCAGAGCTGCAAACTCAAAATAGGCGCCAAAGTATTTTTACCAGCCTGGCCCAGAGAAATGAACTTATTTCTTCATTCGATGACGAGCGAAAATATTACGAAAAGCTACTGAGAAACATCTTCAACATCGCTCAAAAACAAGACAACAGCCTTGGCTATCTGGAGCGATCAATAAAACTGCTGAAAAAAAATTATCCTGATCAACTCGAATTCGTAGTCTGGAACGAGAAAGGGCTACTGGTAGAAAAACTTACCGATGAAAAGCGTTATAGATATGTTTTGAAAAAGCTTTATCTTGTATTGAAAGAAGTAAGCCAAAGCATCCTCTCAGAAAGCTCTACTCCGATCAAGAACCTTGAATCGGTTAAAAACAATCTGAATATAATCAAGCAATTCCTGGGTAGAGTATTTCTGCCCGAAACCCTGCGCCAACCCTACAATCAAGAGGGACACTCGTCGTTAATACTGGCCGATTACGGCAAAGATCGACCATATTTCTGGTATCAGATCGGCAAAAATTTCAGCATGCTTGTCTTTATTAACTGGGGTCTTATTGAAGGAAATCAGGGCTTAACAAAGCTATGCAAGGCCATCAACGCAAAGTGGCCTGATTCTTTTTGCGGATTTGCCCATATCAGAGACCTGACTCAGATTTACCCTGAACCCAAAGCCAGGTTCGCAAACGAAATAGTTGCAGGACTGGCGCGTTTCGAAACTGTCGCAGAACAGGAAATAGAGCTGGCAAATTCTTTAATGTCAGTGCAACTATTGAACCCTAAGATCAGAATTTTCAACATTCAAAAAAAAGACAAAAGACTTTTGAATACTTCAGATCATCGCCTGCAATTATTGACAAAGCTTGGAGTTCTTTATTTTATCGGTCTGGCGGTTGTCATTTTGAATTTTCGTTTCAGAAAAGCTTTTTTCTCAATCAGATGGAAATTATTGCTCCTTTTCTTATATGCAAACGCAGCCCCACTTTCAGTACTCGGGTTCATTGCCTATGACTATCTGCAAAACAAAAAAATAGCCCTAAAAAACGAATTGAATCTTGAAGCAGCCCGTTTTTTAAGAGATTTTGACGCCCGCTTTGATCAACAGCGAAACCATTTCGACAATTCACTGAATCGGGTAATTAGCAGAATAAACAAAAAAAATCCAGGCAAATTGAGAGAGTCTGATTTAAACCAGCTAAAAACAGAACTGAAGAGATTCAACGTTTCTGAGACCTACCTTTTCGCAAAAGACGGAAAGAAGATTTTCGCTCACAGCTCTGATGGCAAAGATCTAAGCAGCTCGATCAAGTATTTCAGTACCATGGCTGAAGGCATTCTAAAATACATGAACCGAATAATTCTCAAAACCAATAAAGACGATATTCTCTCGAAAATTACCTCGCCTGAAGATTCGGAATTTATCCGAAACTCTATTCGTGACAGTAGAAAGATCTGGCCGATAACCATTGGCGACTCGGTCAAACTTGGCTACTGGAACTATCTTGGAAACCCTGAAAAGTTCCAGAACAACTATTATCTTCTGTTGATGTGGTCGCAAGATGAATTTCAGAAAATTTATCTGCGCAATCATCTCGATGATCTGAAAAAAGGTCTACCAGATTCTCTGGCCTTTGCCAAATCTATCAGGTCAGGAAAATACCTTAAAGAGCCTGAAAATAACGCCAATCAACTAAGAAAATTCATGAACAGGGTTGAAGAAAAGAAATCTATCTGCAACGGCGAAATCACCTATAAAAGCGAAGATTACATTGCGGTCGGAATGGTCGGCAACAATTTGAATGGTATGGTGTTGTGCACATTATTCCCCAGCAAAGAAATCGAGAAAAAGATCGGTCGAACCCGAAACCAGTTTTTTGCCGGTGCCCTTTTGAGCGTTGTTCTAACCACCCTGATAGGCCTGATGGTCGCAAGACAATTCATGACCCCGGTAAAAAAGCTAAGCGAAGCGGCCTTACAGATCAATCAGCAGAATTTTCGTCACAGAATAGAAGGCATGGACCAGGATGAATTCGGCCATCTTGGCGAAGTGGTCAACAGAGTTATCGAAGGCCTCGGAGAGCTTGAAATAGCAAAGGTTGTGCAAGAAAGTCTTTTTCCGGAAGAATCTTTTTCACAACCACCATTTTCGGTGTATGGAAAAAGCGTGGTAATGACAACTCTGGGCGGCGATTATTTCGATTTTTTCAAAATAGATGACGAGAACTTCGGCGTGATAATCGGCGATGTCGCCGGGCACGGGGTTGCAGCAGCCCTGATTATGGCCATGGCAAAAGCCAGGGTAAGAATGACCGAAAAACAACAAAGATTAGATCCGGCCGGACTTGTTTCTCTGGTTCATTCGATCATTCACAGTTTAAAAAGCAGAAATTTGCGACGAATGATGACCTTTCAGTATCTGGTTTTAAACAGCAAAACAGGCAAAGTTACCTTTACCAACGCCGGGCATTGTTTCCCGCTGCTCGTAAACAGAAAAAACAAAAGCGCAAGATTTATCGAGCATATCGGCTCACCGCTCGGGGCAGGTAGAAAAGCGAGATACGAAAATCTCGAATTTTCCATGACTGAAGGTGAAGCCCTGGTTCTATTCACAGATGGAATTATTGAAGCAAGAAACAAGCACGGTGAAATGATGGGGTTTGAAGGTTTTATAGATATAGTCGTAAAAAATTACACAGAAAACCCTGAAGAATACTATAAGAAAATATTTGCCGCTTATATAGCCTGGGCAGGCGAAGCCGATGACGACACCACCATGATCGTCATCAGCAGGAACTGAAAGCTATGCATAGAAAAACATTGTTAAAAAAAGTCTTGCTCTGGATCTCGGTTTGCTGCTGTTTTGCAGGAGTTCCGGCCTTGATTGTCTTTCACAGCATAAACAAATACTATTCGATGTCAGAAGAGGTTTTGAAAGAGACCTGCAAAAGAGAGCTGCAAAAAGCATTGAACATATGCACTAAAGCCGCAGCAGCTGAGAAGTTCTGGTGCAAAAAGCTTTCAGAAAAGTTGCAAGAATTTTCGCGACAAAGATCTTCACTCGAAGAAACCGAGAAATGGTTAAAGAAAACCCGCGAAGAATTCAATTCCGTCTTTGAATATATTGCCTGGAATCCGGCGGGTAAAATGACGCATATAAGCTTTAACAGCGACTACAGTGAGTCTGAGTGGCACGAAGTTTTTCTTGAACTCATCAGAGCTTCGTCAGAAGCCGAAAACTACAAGTGGACCAGGCCAAGCAAAGCAAACATAGAAACAGTCAGAAGAGTTATCGGGCCTCAGTATGTCAGCGAAATGATTGAAGCGAACACCAATGCGAAAAAATATGGTTTCGCCTGGACCGACAGTTCTTTGCGAAAGCCTCTTGTCTGGGCATCGGTTACCAGAAAAGGCTGTTTTCTTGTACTTTTTCCGCATGAAAAGTTCAAATCAGATATTACTTTAAAAACCGTGATCAAAAATTTGTCTGACGCCAAAGCACCTCTTTTCGGCCTGTACAGACCAAATACCAGAAACAGTCCGATATGGCTGCCGCGAAACGATCATTCATTTGCAGCATTGTTCAACAACCTTAAAATCTGCGAAAAAAACATGCAGGGTTTTGTTGAAGAAAAAAAATACTATCTGGCAACCTCTTTTTTAACCCCCCAGCTTAGACTTTTCGCTGTAACTGCCCGTAAATTTACGACTTCGCAAAAGCGCTTGAAAGCGATGCTTGGCTCATTCATCCTCATCCTGTTTTTGCTGCCATTTTTCAGTTACACCTTCAACACCATTGTTGGAGAAAAACCCGGCACCCTTTCTATCAGACCCAGGCTGGCGTTTTTATTCTTCTTCGCCAATGCGATTCCATTTCTGGCCATGACAATCGTCGCCCAGGAACACTATCTGCAAAAACGAAACACTCTATTAAAAGACATACATAAGCGATCAGTCGAATTGTTGAAAGATTATGACAAGCGGCTTGAATCTTCTTACAGCGCATTCGAATATGAAACGCAGACCTTCTTTGACAGATGGGTTGCAAGTATCGACACAAAAGGTCAGCTCACCGATAAAAACAACGCGAAAGTAATAAAAGCGGCCAGACAAAACTTTGTCGACAATTATTTTCTCATATCGAGCAGTTCGGCTTATGTTGGCACATTTGCAGGAGTAAGAAAAGTCGAAGAGAATTTAAGCGTCAATGAAGAAAAAGACGAAGCAAGGGGCACCAGGCCTCAGCCCACAATGAGCAAGAACGACAAAAACAATGCCCAGGTTTTCAATCTGATCGGCAAAAGAGTCATGCGCGAACTCAACGGTACAACCAGGTCAAATCAGGCCGCTACCAAACTTGAATTGCTTGCCGAATCGCTGTTGCAAAAATCTTTTGCCGAGATTACGCACGGTTTCATTAAAGCCATGGGCGGAATCACGATGTGGGGTTTTGGAAAAGTGCAGAATCTGACTTTGATGAAATTCATGTCTTTGTCTGGTTCAGAGATGATCGATTTTATGGCAGTGATAATCTGGAATTCAAAAACAGTGCAGGATCATTATGTCGAAAACACGATACTCAACATTAACAGGAACCCGGTGGGATTGAAGGTGGTGGCAAGAAAAGAGCTGACCCGCCAGTATTTTCCGCCGGACTTTGTACCGAACCAGCAGATTATCACACAAATAGACCAGGCCACCGAACGTCCAAGCGAAGAAATTGAAACAATAGAGTTCAACGATTCACAATATCTGGCAATCTGCTTCAAGGGCAAGTTCCTCGAGCGCTATAAGATAATGGGATTATACCCGCTCGACCGACTGAGCAGAATTATCGGAAGACAAAAGGACGACCTGATTCTTTTGGGAATGCTCAGCATTCTTCTCGGTCTACTACTTGCGCAGATACTAACCCGAAGTTTCCTTGTTCCTCTCGAGCAATTGCAAAACGCGGCTTTGGCCATTGAGACGCGAGACTATGCCTTCAGAGTAAAAAGAACCAGCAAAGATGAGTTCGGAGAAATTGCCACAATCTTTAACGATGTAATGGTGGGGCTTGAAGAGCTTGAAGTTGCCAAAGTCGTTCAAGAAAGCCTTTTCCCTGAAAATCATCTGAATAAGAACAAGGTTAAAATTTTCGGACGCAGCATAACAATGGCCGAATTGGGCGGCGACTATTTTGACTTTTTTGAAATTGACAATAACTCTTGTGGTGTTTTGATGGGAGACGTTGCCGGGCATGGAGTCGGCGCGGCATTGATAATGGCCATGGCCAAATCAGGTATACTCAGCTGCCAGAACTGCCTGAAGACCCCGAAGCTGCTGCTTGAAAAGCTGCATTACCTTATTCACAGCTCAAAGACCCGAAAACAGAAAAAAATCATGACTTTTCAATATCTTTACATCGATACAGATTGCGGTCTGGGCAGATACTCCAATGCAGGCGCATGCTCGCCGATATTGATCGAGAATCAGGGCCAAACGGCGCGCGAACTTTATTTAGCCGGCCCAGCCCTTGGAGCATTCAAAAAAGCCAATTTTAAAGAATGCGAAATGCAATTCAAAAGCGGAGATGCTCTGGTATTCTACACAGATGGAATCATTGAAGCACGCGATTCTTCGGGCCAGGAAATGGGTTATGCGAATTTCATGAAACTCACGCAAAATTGCTATGATTCGGACCCCGAAATCATGTATCAGAAAATCTATCGAGCCTATCTGAAACATATCGATGGCCAGGAAGCAGATGACGATCTGACCTTGATCGTATTGGTTTTCTCATAAATTCTTCGGCAAATATTATTATTTAATACTGCAAACAGCTGCAAATCGCCTTATTTTTCTGTATACTGAATGACAAAACCAATGTGCATAAAATTTCAGGATTTAAAATGAGAATTGTAATAACCGACAAAAGTGGACAAATTCTATATGAAGGAAGCCCCAGCTTCCATGGTAACGGAATCAAGATCGGCAGCGCGAATACCTGCGACATTCAACTCAATAAAATGGGAATTTCGCGGGAACAGATTCAATTGCGCTACAATGCCGACGGCTATTTAACCCTTCAGGACCTGCAAAGTCCATTCGGACTGATTGTAAACGGACAAAAACTCCAGCCCGGTTTTTTTACGATCATCGAGCCGGGGTCATACATAGAATTATCTGAAGACGTATTTATAATGCTTCAGGCAGA
>JASURT010000101.1 GCA_030446435.1 Candidatus Ozemibacter sp. | reverse complement strand
GTGATGATTTATAACGACAAAACTGATCTGGTCAGCATAAAAGACCTGATCGGAATTTCGCCCGAGCTGTTTGCCAAATTCAGGTTTTATTCAGACAACCGAATACTTGCCAAAATCTTTGACGAAAATGGCTTCTGGAAACCGGAAGATCAGGATCACAACCTGATGGTTGCCGAATTTGAGTCTGACGAAGTGCGAACCCTGAAATTGTTTTTTCCGATGCGCATCAAAGATCACTTTGTAGGCGTAATCGTTCTGGGTGCGAAAAAGGGCGACGCAGAATACACAGAAGCAGACATTCAGCTTATTCAAGCCCTGGTCGGCCTTGCCAGCACTTCAATCAACAATGCAATGCTTTTTGAAAACTCTGAAAGCACCAAAAACGAGCTTGACCACAAAGTTTTCAACCTTATGACCCTGCAACAATCAGGAAAAGTTCTCAGCTCTACCCTCGACCTTAGCGAATTGATCAACATCTCGATCGATATGTTTCTTGAAACAGTCTGGGCCAACAAAGGTATTTTAATGCTTCAATCAGAAGAACGCCCTGAACTTGAAATCAAAGCATTCAAAGGCCTGAGCAAAGATGAAGTAATGGAGCTGAAAAAGGACCCGGCAGAGACATGGGCCATGACTACCATCGAAAAAGAGAAAAAGCCCATTCTTGCCCAGGAACTGGCAACCAAAAGTTCTTATCAGTCATATTCGACTATCAACCGAAATCTTCCGTTCGCTGTATATGTTCCCATGCTGAAAGAAGGAGAACTATACGGCGTCGTCAAGGTTGGGCCCAAAATCAACGGCGAATCTTTCACAGAAAACGATCTTGAATTCTTTGCAACTCTTGCTTCCCAGGCCGTTATTGCTTTTGAAAACGCAAGACTTTATTCGTTAGCCATTACCGATTCAATCACCAGGCTGTATGTTCACAGATACTTTCAGCTCAGACTTGAAGAAGAAGTTGCTCGCAGTCGTCGTTATAACTCGACCATTTCTTTGCTTATGTGCGACATTGACCACTTCAAATCAATCAACGACAATTACGGTCACCAGCAAGGTGATCTGATGCTTAAAGAAATCAGTAAAATTCTACGAAAAAATGTAAGAACCACTGACATTGCCGCTCGCTATGGTGGCGAGGAATTTGCAATCATTCTTCCGGAAACTACTCAGGCTGATGCCAAAATAGTTGCCGAAAGAATTCGTCGCGACGTACATCAGCATGAATTTCCATCGATTATCGAAGGACAACCTCCGTTGAAATGCTCCGTTTCAATCGGCGTTGCCGGGTTCCCTCTCAATGCCGACAACAAAGACCAGCTGATCCAGAAAGCCGACAGTTCGCTTTACAAAGCCAAAGACCTGGGTCGAAACAAAGTTGTCTTGTGCGGAATAGACTGATATGGCGGTTAAAGTAAGCAATCGCAACATTGAATCCGGCAAACCTTCTGGCAAAAGCGGTGTGGCGCCAGGCAAAGGCTCAGACAAAGCATTTACAGGCAAGCTAAAAGAGGCCAGAGTTCAAATTCTTGGCGAAAACCTCGACGAACTGGCCAAAGTAGTAAAAGAACGCGGCGACACCTTTCTGAAATCTCCAGAAGAAGGTCTGTTAAAGTCTTACAAAGAATCGATAAAACAGTTTCTGGCAAAAGTTTCTAAAGAATTTCTTGCTCTGAAAGAAGAATTCGGCGCGGCCCGTGAGGGCGAGCAAAAAGTTTTTCAGCTTGTAAAATCGACTGATTCAGAAGTAGAATCTTTAACGAAAGAAACTCTTACCCAAAGCCGTGCGGTAGGACTGCTCGCAAGCCTCGACGACATACGAGGCCTTGTATTGGACATAATGGGATAATATGGAACAAAACATACCGCTTCAACTGATGATCATAACTGGTCTTTCCGGCGCCGGAAAAACTACTGCCACCCATTTTTTCGAAGACGCCGGGTATTTTTGCATGGATAACGTTCCCCCCGCGCTTTTACCTAAATTTATCAATATCTGCCTTGAATCAGCCGGAAAATTCTCGAAAATCGCGGTGGTCACCGACACTCGCAGCGGTTCGTTTTTTAAAGACCTTTTTGGTGCAATTGAAGAGATAAAAACTCTGGGGGTTCTGGTAAAAGTACTTTACCTTGAAGCCGCAGAAGACAGCCTGATAAGAAGATTTTCTGAAACAAGACGTAAACACCCTCTTAACAAGGGCTCTGACCGAATTGTCGACAACATCAGAGAAGAGCGCTCTATTCTTGAAGAAACCAGAGCCAAAGCGGATTTCATTCTCGATACCTCATCCCGAACCGGAAGAGAGCTACAGGACGAAATAAGAAAAATTGTTCAGGAATACGTCAGCGACAAAACCATGTCAGTAGTTTTTTTAAGCTTCGGCTTCAAGCATGGCATCCCGTTAGACTGCGACCTTGTTTTTGATGTTCGTTTTCTGCCGAACCCCTATTATATTCCCCAGTTAAAAACTTTGACCGGCCTGAATCCTGAAGTTAACGAGTATGTTTTTTCAACCGAAGCGGCGCAGAATTTTGCAGGCAAACTCAAAGATTTTGTCGATTTTCTCATTCCCCAGTTTCTCAATGAGCCTAAAACCCGTCTTCAGATAGGAATTGGCTGCACCGGTGGCAGACACCGCTCAGTAGCTTTTGCCGAGTATCTCTTCAAGAATATAAGCCACGAAAATATCGTTTCTTCAAGAGTTCATCGCGACCTTGGCCGCTGACCACCCCTGGTGCTCGCTGAGCCTGTCGAAGCGAGCGAGAACAGCACAAATACCCCGTCATTTCGACCGGTGAGCCACCGGCTCAATGACCGCTAAAAGTGCTCGCTGAGCCTGTCGAAGCGGGCGAGAACAGCACCAATGTCCCGTCATTTCGACCGGTGAGCCACCGGCTCAATGACCGCTAAAAGTGCTCTCTTACCCTGTCGAAGCGGGCGTCAAATCAGCGAAGATGTTTTTAAACATTTACTTCGTCTTCCTTTTTTTCCAAAGTTGCCTTTTTCTTTAAAAGTGATATATTATTGTAGATAGGGAGAGTGTTTAATTTGATTAAGCCGTACATAAAGCTTTTTCTGCTGACACTGGCAGTTCTTCTTCTGCCGGTCAGTTCTGCTTTTTCGCAAAACGCTCTCGATCTTGATTTAAACTTGCAATTGCGCAACAAAAGCGAATTCGCACCAATGCCAAAATCAGGCGAATTCAATATTTCTTTAGATTCGCAGCTATTCGATCAAAATCTTCCGGCCCGACAAATTGCAGACGTAAAGCTTGAAGAACCTGCATCAGAAAGTCTGATCGAAGAACCGTTTTCATTGTCAACCGTAGATTCAATGAGCTTCATCGACAATAATCAGCGCTTCAAACCAGGCGTTGATGAAGATCTGAAACTCGTTTCATCGTCTCTTTCGAAAGATGCGCAGGATGAAAGAAGATTCTCTTCTACACTGACACTTACCACCGGCTATAATGATCTCGATTTGCTTAACGCTGAACGAAACGAGCTCAGACTTGAAAAGAGAATGGGCAAATTCAAAATTCTCGGCGAATTTGAAAAAAGAGACATTACCCGCATACCGGTTCCGGTGAATAACCGAAATGGTAACTTCAGCACCAATGCAAATACTCCGCTGATTCGCGGATCGGTCATCAACAACCCGATCAACGAAAACGATCAGCAAAACAAAAACACCGCGCTCGCTTCCCGATATTACCTTGAAGCCGTATACAACTTTCAGCCGAAAGTTCAGGGTAAAGTTTCCTATAAACGCTCGATGATAGACACAATTGAATCAGAAGAAGAGCTGCAGGTTGAAGGTATTGTTGAAGCGAACCGCAACATTTTAATCAAAGCCGGTTACAACAATGAAACCCGACCCGAGATAAACGAACCCAAAGCAACCAAAGACAGCAAAGTCTGGACAGAATTCATACTGAAGTTCTGATAAGAATGAAGATAACCGATATTCGCATTCAACTGCTCAAGCAGCCCAAAAGCAAACTTCTGGCCTTTGCTGAAATCACTCTTGATGACCAGCTTGTCGTTAAAGATTTTCAAATCTTTTCTTCAGATCGCGGGCTTTTTGTGGGCATGCCAAGCAAAAAACTGTCAGATGGCACCTGGAAAGAGCTGATTTTTCCTATCGAGACCGAGCTTGCCGAAAGAATCAAGACATCCGTATTACGAGCCTACGAAGATGAAGTTCAACGGCCCGAGGTTCTTTTCGGCAACTAAAATGCTGTTTTGAGTTGTTGCAGGGCTTGCATCATCGCAAAAATTGTGTTATTTTTCACCACGTAATATTATTGGGGTGTAGCCAAGCGGTAAGGCACCTGCCTTTGGAGCAGGCATTCGTAGGTTCGAATCCTCCCACCCCAGTATGAATAAAGAGATCGGGGTTTACGAATCCTGGTCTCTTTTTTCATTAAGGTAATTCTGTAAATACCGGTCAATCTTGTGTATAATGGCGAAGGAAAATCTTGCGGAGGAAAAAGATGACAGCGAACATTCACTCTCTAATACTTGCCGCCGGCAAAGGCACAAGAATGAAATCAGAACTTCCGAAGGTTGTACACCCAATTCTCGGCAAACCCATGGTTTCTTATGTTATCGATGCCGTGAAATCGGTTGGTTCGAACCGCACTATTCTGGTAACCGGGTTCAAAAGCGATCTGGTAAAAGAGATTCTGGCTAAGGAAAATGTTTTCTTTGTTGAACAGACCGAACAGCTTGGCACCGGGCACGCAGTTCAGTGCTATGCGAAAACCGATCCTGAGATTCCTGAACATCTTCTGGTCGTATGTGGCGACACTCCATTAATCTCTGCACAAACACTCAAAAGCATGATACAGCTTCACCTCGAGAAAAAACCCGGCATCACCATGATGACCCTCGATATGGTCGAACCGGGGAACTATGGCCGCATTATTCGCAAAGATGGCGAAGTAATCGCGATTCGAGAAGCAAAAGACTGCTCACCGGAAGAGCTCAAGATAAAAGAAGTCAATCTGGCCGTTTATCTTTTTGCAGCAGATTTTCTTTTTAAAAATATTTTCAAACTCGACAACAACAATCGACAAAACGAATATTATCTGACTGATCTGGTCGCTATGGCACAGCAGCAAGGAATTAAAATTCTTGCCTGCAAAGAAAAAGACGAGTCTTCAACCCTCGGGATCAACAGCCGACAGCATCTTGCCCTGGTTGGCAGTATTCTGCAAAAGAAAATTCTCGAACAACATATGGACAATGGCGTAACTATTGTAAACCCGGATCAGACATTCATCGGGCCTGACTGCCAGATAGGGGCCGACTCGACGATCTGGCCCGGCTGCGTGATAAAAGGGAAAACCAGAATCGGCACAAACACAGAAATTGGACCAAATTGTCTTATAGCCGACTCAGAAATCGGCGACAACTGCAAATTGAATTTTTGCGTCATACAGAATTCAACGATTTCCGAAGAATCGGAACTCAAGCCTTTTTCTACCATTCAAGCGAATACGCAAATTTAATCTGATGTTAGCGGGGTAAAAAATGCAAAGCAACTCTAAGGTTAAGATTTTCTCTGGACAGGCTAATCAGGCACTTTTTTCTGAAATCTGCAGATACCTGTTCACACCAGAGGGCAGAATGCTTCACACCTCTTTTGCAGACGGCGAACTGTATTGCCGCATAGAAGAATCTGTACGAGGCTGCGACACTTTTATCGTTCAGCCGACCTGCAATCCTGTGAACGACAACCTGATGAAGCTGCTTATAACTATTGATGCCGCAAAACGCGCATCTGCAGGCAATGTTACCGCAGTTATGCCTTATTTTGGCTATTCGCGACAGGAAAAGAAAAGCACCGGCCGCGAACCGATTACCGCCAAACTTGTGGCAAATCTGATCGTAAAATCAGGGGCGAACCGTGTAATGACCGTCGATATGCATGACCCCGCGCTGCAGGGTTTTTTCGATATTCCGGTCGACCATTTATCCGCCGGAAGAATGCTCGCAGAGCATTTTATGACCCGTGATCTGACCAATTTTGTCGTGGTTTCTCCAGATACCGGTGGCGTTCTTCGTGCCCGCCAGTTCGCCAACAAACTGCATCTTCCCATGGCAATCATCGATAAAAGACGACCCGAAGCGAACAAAGCCGAAGTCATGCACGTTATCGGTGATGTTTCAGACAAGCATGCCATAATTATCGACGATATAATCGACACTGCCGGAACCCTTTGCACGGTTGCAGAAACTCTTATGAAAACCGGAGCGAAATCAGTCGTGGCCTGCTGCACGCACGCCCTTTTATCTGACCCGGCTTCTGAAAGAATTCAGAATTCACCGGTCAATGAAATTGTCTGCACCAACTCTGTACCCATAAGTCCTGAAAAGAAAGAAAAATGCAATCTGACCATTCTCTCGTTAGCCCCGCTTATTGGCGAAGCCATCCGCAGAATTTACGAAAGACGTTCGGTCAGCGAGCTGTTCTTATAATCTGAGGTGAAAGTTCAATGAAAAAGTTTTTCAGACTTCTAGCAGGCGCCCTTATCGGAGCCGTTGTTCTAACAAATTTGACCGGCTGTGGCGGCAAAAAGAAAAAGAAGACAAATCCGGTTGCTCCGGAGACTGCAGTGACTTCTGATTCAGGAAAAGAATTCAGCAACTGGGAAGACAACGCCGAGATTCGCGCTGCCATCGAGAATGGTCAATTCGCCGAAGCTCGAAGCAGAATAATGAACCGAATCAGCGAAAATCCGCAGGATGCGAGAGCTCATTATCTTTTGGGCAAGTGCTTCATCGAAGAGAAAAAATTGATTGAAGCGAAAAAGAGTCTGCAAGCAGCCATAGAGCTTGAACCGGAGAATAAGAACTACACCCGTGAGCTTGGCAGATGCCACTCGGTCATTGCAGACGAGCTGATCGAAAAGCAACTTCCCAGCGAAGCAATCGAAAATCTGTTAAAAGCCAAAGAATACAATTATCAACCAAACCAGACAGAAGAGCGTCTGTCACACGCCTATAATCTTACCGCAGACAGCCTTATAAATTCTGGCAACACAAGCGAAGCAGAAAGCCTGCTGCGCGATGCTCTTAATCTCATTCCAGACCAACCGTCGTTAAGAGTGAAGCTTGCACAGATTTTAATCGACGGCGATAGACTGATGGAAGCAGAAAGAATTCTGAAATCTTTAAGCACAACAAACCCCGAATATGAACCAGGCCTGATCGCTTACGCCCAGCTTTTATTCAGAATGGGCGAAGTAAACAGCGCGGCTGCAATGATTGGCAAAGCGCTGGCAATTGCCCCCGCTGACCCCGACGCGCTGGCTTTAAAATCACTGATAGAAAAGAATGTTCCGATCATTACTCCGCCGGTAACAGAACAGCTCACGCCTGACGCAGCCAGAACAAAACTGGTCGAACTCGAAAAAGCCGGGCAACTGACAGAACAGAAAACCGTGCTTGAAAACCTGGTTAAGCAGTTTCCAGCTGAAAACTGGGCCTATTTGAAGCTAAGCGAAGTAAACGAAACCCTTGAGCTTTTTCCGGAGGCTCTTGAAAGCATAAAAACCTATCTTCAGGCCAATCCGCAATCTCATCAGGGTAATTTCGTCATGGCAAGAATCCTGCGCAAAAACGGCCAGTTCGAAGACGCGCTTAATTTGCTCAACAGCATTGCCGAAACCTATGAAAACAAAGAAGAACTGCACAACGAACTTGGGCAGATTTATGCCCGAATGGGCCGTTTTGATGAGGCAAAATCGGCCTGGAACAAAACTTTGCAGCTCGACCCCGAACACGCTAAAACTCTTTTCAATCTTGGTCAGCTCGAAATGGAATCCGGAAATACCACCCAGGCTCAGGAGTTATTTGAAAAAGCAATCAAGGTCGACCCGTTCAATGCCAAGTTCAGATACTTTGCAGGGCTTAATCTCATTCAAAGCGGACTGAAAGATCAGGCTCACAGTTTCTGGGCGGCTTCAAGAGACTTTCTCAATGACGAAGATCCCTATGCGCTGCGCATAGTCAGAGCCCTGGGCGACACGGCCACACAACCGCAAACCCAGCCCGGCACGACTGAAATGAACCAACCTCTGGTTCATGTTCCAGCGTCTGTCATCGACGAGGCCCCCGAGGACCCTGATTACGCCAAAGCCCTTGAGTATGCAAGAGCAGGCTATTTTAACGAAGCCATTCAGGGTTTCAGACAGGTCCTTTCAAGAAATCCGTCAGATTTCAACGCCTTGATGAATCTTGGAAAAGTCTATTCAATCTCTGGTGATGATGCCAGATCCTGCGCGCTATATCTGAAAGCACTGAAAATCGACCCCAAAAACATCTTCGCTCTCAAAGCCCTGGCAAATTCTTACTCAGAGATCGGTCTTCATCGCTTTGCTGCTGAAATAACCAGCCAGGCAAGAACCTCGCACCCGGGAAATCTCGACGGTTTCCCCAACTACAAGGCTTCTCCGGCTGCAATAAAAAACAGTCCGAGAGCTTATCAGCCCCTGATCAGAGCATTTCTCGACGAAAAGTTGAACCAGGAAGCTGTAGCCGTAATTCAATCCGGCATCGCCGAACAACAGGAATCAGCCGAACTTCTGCTTTTACAGGGCGAAGTCTATAAAGAACTCGGACAATTTGAAACGGCTCTGGATGCCTATAAAAAGGCCCTGCAGCTCGAACCTCAGAATCCTCAGCCATACGTAAAGACCGGCGACCTTCTCATCGCTGCCGGACAGTATTCAAATGCGATAAATGAGTATCAAAAGGCCCTTAAAGCTGGATTCATCGATCCTGATACCATGTTCGTAATCGTCGACCGATTCAAACAGCTCGGCCGTGAAGCAGATGCCCGTCGGGTGCTGGGTCGACTCAAAGGAATGAACCTGAATCAAAATCAGATTGCCAAACTGGAAGCTCACCTGGGCACCCAGATAGAAATCATAAATGAGGAGTAAA
Organism: Candidatus Ozemibacter sp.; assembly: GCA_030446435.1. GTDB lineage: Bacteria > Muiribacteriota > Ozemobacteria > Ozemobacterales > Ozemobacteraceae > DYKG01. Next base: position 2,491 of record JASURT010000101.1, on the reverse strand, counting down.
AACATGACCCCCAAAGAATCAACTCTTTCGAGCCTCGACAATTCTATCGAAGAACTTAAAAAATCTATTGAAAGCGTTAACGACCCCGTTGTTAAGGGCGACCTTGAAAAGACCCTGAACAACCTCAAGAAAGCACGCGCCAAAATGTCACCGGGCAAACCCATGGGCAGCATTTATGTTGCGCTTATACCTTTCATAATTGTTTTCGTACTTGTTGGTGGATACTATTTTTCACGCAGGGAAAGATACGGACAGAACCAGTAATAGAACGTAGAACAGCAAAACTATGAGAACTTACATTTTTGGCCCGGTACCATCGCGAAGGCTCGGCATCTCGCTTGGGGTAGATCTGACCCCAACCAAAACCTGCTCTTTTGATTGCCTGTATTGTCAACTTGATCGCACCAGGTTTCACACATCAGAGCGTTCGAGATTCTGCCCGCCTGTAGATGTTCTTCAGGAACTTCGTGAAGTTTTGAATGAAGTGGCCGCCCCTGACTGGATAACCTTTTCAGGCACCGGAGAACCCACTTTGCATGTAGACCTGGGCTTAATTCTCTCAGAGCTGAAAAAATTCAGCCCTTCACCTGTCTGTGTTATCACCAACTCTTCTTTGCTTTATCGCGAAGATGTAAGAGAAGAGCTTATGAACGCAGACAGGTTGCTGCCAACCCTGACAACTGTCAACGAAGCAACCTTCAGAAAGATTCATCGCCCCACTTCAGACATCAGACTGTCAATGATTTTGGACGGTTTGCGCAAAATGGCCGAAAATTTCAAAGGAATAATCGAAATCGAAATATTCGTTTGTCCTGGCATCAACGATTCAGATGAAGAGATTCTCGGCCTTTCAGAGTTTATAAAATCTCTGAAAAATATCAGTTCAATTTATCTGAATACGGCTGTAAGAGTGCCTGTAGAAGATGAAGTAATCACAGCTGACCACGTTCGCTTACAAGAGTTTCGTGATAAGCTCGATTTAAAAATTCCTGTAATCACCGCCTTTGAACGTAAAACCATACCGGCCCGACCTTCGAAATGGAACCGTGCCACAGCAGAAGCCGATATTCTGAAGCTTTTACTGCGGCATCCATGCAATGAAGAACAGCTGGCTCAGGTACTCGACAGTGATAAGGCCAGAGTAGCGCTACTTCTGGTCGAATTGAGTCGTCAGGGCAAGGTTAAACTTCAGGCTAACGGCGAATGGAAACTGATCGAAAGCTGAATGCTCAAGAGGGTTCAAGCAATAATTCAAGTTCGAGCTTATTGCCCGATGCGTGCAGATGCTTTTTCAAACTTCGATGACCTTCTGCTTCGAGTCTTAAATGATGGTAACCGGCACGCACTTTGTTGAAAACCGCTATGCCATCGATAGCTTTACGACTCAAACTGTTATCAATTATGACCCTGAAGTTTTCAATCGGCTTTTTTGTTACCGAAGAAAATGCTTTAACATATACATGAGTTTTCAAGGGCTTCAATTGAACTTTCAGCTCTTTCTTCTGCATCGCATCTCTTTTAAGCCTTAAAGTTCGATATCCCTCAGCAGAGACAAGAATTTCATGCTTGTTTTTGCCTTTATTTCTTTCAATTTCGATCGATGCGTTGCCATTTTCGTCGGTAACAGAAACCATATCACCCAGGGCAATAAAGGCAGGCGTAAGCGGTTTTTGGGTTATGGCATCGGTAACTTCGATTTTGAATAGATCAATCGAAGTCTCGAGCAAACCAAGTTTTCGTTCTACTTTTTCAATCACTGCCGGCACTACCCGGTCAGACAATTTCTGCCCTTCAGAAAAAATTGAAAAGCTGCTGAAAAGATTTTTATGAAAATCATGTCTACCAAGCCCTACCATGCGCGAAAGCTTGCGGGTCATGTCTTTATCGGCAGCATTGGCACGAAGAAAATCGCTGGTCTTTTTCAGATACCAAAGTATTTCATGATTTCTTACAGACTTGTGCGGCTTGAAGCAACCATCGGGAAACCCATACATAATACGAAATCCAGTGGTTGCGCGGATTTTCTGCAATGAATCACCATCGAGATCAGAAAAGCCCATATTTTCAGCCGAAATATCGGCATCGGGCAAAGCGGCTAAAACGATCTTTTCGATCAACATTGCCAGCTCATACCTTGTCACAGAAGGTTTTTCTGCGAATTTAAAGGCGGAAAGAATCAATACCAAAGGAATTACAAGAATCGCCATCATAATACGACGAAGTTTCTTTTTGTTGATACCTGCCTTCATCATGATGCCCCCGACATAAGCCAGAGATTGTTTTCCTGATGAAGTTGGCAGCCCATATCTTCGGCGATCATTCTAAGGGCCTGCTCAGGGTTTGCAGCTTCAAGATCTGTTGAAAGAGACTCAGGAATCTGGCCCGAAAACCTCAAACTGATATCGGCCTTCTCGGCAAGCTTTTGAATTACCGGCACAGCTGGAGCATTGTTTAGATGCAAAATCACCGGCTGAAATTTTTCCTGCCTTGG
>JASURT010000100.1 GCA_030446435.1 Candidatus Ozemibacter sp. | reverse complement strand
GTAGAAATGGCTCAGGGCGAAAAGAAAAAAGAAGAACCCGATGAATCTCAGCGTGCAAGAGCCTTGAAAAACCGAAAACTGAATCCCTACATGGTTGAAAAAATTCTTCGTGAGCTTCAGGAAAGAGAAAAACAGGCGCAGCTTTATTATCGAAATGATCCGCAAAGACAAGAGCAGCTTGACCCATTTGAAATGGATGCAAGGCAGCTGCAGGAATTTTTTCGAAATCGTGGTCGCCGGGCCCCGAAAAATAACGAGGAGCCAGATTGGTGATCAGGCTTCGACGATAAGGGTTCCTTCGCCTGACTTTCTAGCGTTATAAAGGGCCAGCTGTGCGCGTTGAATAAAACTTTCAAGATCGTCTTCAGGGTGAAGTTCTGTAAGTCCAAATGAAAAAGAAGCAATAATCTTCTGTTTTGTCATTTCAAGATTTTGCAGTTTTGCCCTGAATGCCCTGATAATTTTGCCCGCATGAGAAACCTTAGTGTCAGGCATGTAAAGAATGAACTCATTTACACCCAGTGAACCGATTACGTCACAGCCGCGAATGTGCGCTTTAAGTTCTTCGGCGGCTTCTTTTAAAACCTGATGTGCAGTTTCGTTGCCGTGAAGATTTATGATTGATTTGAAATTTTCCATATCCATAATGATGAGAGAAAGCGGCTGCTCTTCACAGTGGGCATGGTAAATTTCTCTTTCAAGTTTCGAAATGAAAAACTGATGCGTATATATACCGGTTTCGCCATCGAACTGTTTTAACTCTGCAATGATACGAAGCAGACTTTCTTTTTCAAGAGCTGCAGAAATGGCGCCAGCCATTGCCAGCAAGAAATTACGAATTTCGTTGCCGATTTCAAAATCTTTTTCGAAATAGCAGGCGAGAAACCCGAAAGTTCTGCCTTCCCAGCCGATGTGGACTGCGATACAAACCTCGTAGTCCTGATCGATTTTCATTGCCAGGTAGTCTTCCTGGTTTTCACCAGGTCTGATAACTGTGAGACTGTCTTTGAAGAAAACTCTGCCAATGGTATTGCTGCCTATTTTTCGATGAAAACCGTTCAAAGCCTGTCTGGGAATGTTATGAGAATGAGGAATGTCAAGGTATGAAGTTGCGCTGTTGAGAAGGGCGATAAAAGAACACTTGGCATGAAGTTGTTGCTCAATTGTGCGAAAGGCCTTTTGAATCAGTCGGGTTGCATTTGGCTCGGTTAAATAGCCCTTAAGTGTGTGGGTAAGGGCTATCAGCATTTTTTCCTTCATTTAAGACTCCTCGACGGCTAATCAGCTAGAGCAGAACTTTTCAAAGCATTCCTGAAGCAACCGTGTTTTCTGGTATATCAATTCCAGTTCATTGTTCAAAACAAAGTTTCCAGGACTGAATGAAGGGTCAGAGACGATTTCTTTCTTTCTGGCTTCCAGCATGTCATAAAGAGCATGAAGCTGCGCGCAAAGAATTTTGGGCGAGTAAATGTTGTTGTTTTCTGTGTTCATCTGGATCCTCAATTGCTTATACTAAGATTATAACATAATATTATCAAATAAACGTAAGAATTTCACTAACTTTTAAGAATCAAAACTGTTAAAAAAACCGGTGCGAAGTCTATCTAAAGACAATTCGCACCGGTTTTGGCCAACTTTCAGATCATTCTTCAAGAGCTTTTTTGTTAATTTCGATTACCTTTTTCAAAAGGGTTTCTGCTTTATCAAGCTTATTGTTCTGGCGATAGATTTCGCCAAGTTCAAGAATAAGCTTTGAGGCTGCCTGTGGGTCATCATTTTCAAACTGGGCAATACCTTCAAGCATGATCTTTTCAGCGTCATCAAGGCGGTTGTTCTTAAGGTAGAGTCTTGCAATTTCGTGGTAGACGGGCATTACTTTTCTGGTTAACGGAAAGCCTCTGCCTTCTTCATCCGTAGCTTCTTTCATCTCTGTGTCAATGCCTTTGAACAGATCAAGAATTTTTTTCAATTCTGCCGCTGCTTCATCGATTTTTTTCTGCTCTTCGTAAATTCTTGCAAGTTCTTTGTGGGCTTCAGCTATTGCCTGTGTCGCCTGCATCTTTTTTCGCATTTTCTGCATTTCGGGGTTTGCTTTTCTTGGCCCCTTTTTACCCATCATGCCTTGCTGGTTTCTCATGGGCATCATTCGATGGTTACCAGGGCCTTCCTGTCCGCCTGGTCGCATCTGTGGTTCAAAGGCCTGGGGGCCATCTTCTGGGCCCATGGGCGGTTGCTGTGCCTGAGCAGAAGACAGAATGCCAACTGCAAGTAAAGTTACCAGTAGAATCAGCTTGAGTCCGTTTCGGTCCATAAATCTTCCTCCTGGGTATCTTCCTCGATAAACGAGGGAATTTCTTCGTCTTCAACGAAACTTAACAACTTAGAGTCACCGTAATCAAAAAAGGTTACATCTGAAAATTCTTTTTCATAAAAAACCGGCATTTCTAAAGAACTTTCATCGACAAAGCTTTGAATTTCCATTCTTTTCAAGGGCTTGTCAGTCTGGCTTTCCTGATGGAGTTGTACTATGGCCAGGCCGGTTATTATAGAAAGCCCGAAGACCAGGCCATATTTAAGTCCGGTGAAAAAACCGCGTGAAACCGGTGGGGGCAGAACCTCCGGTTCTTTGCTTTCTGCCTGATTATCGAGTTTTGGCATGCATCTGGAAGTGGCTGATTGCCATTCGGCTTTGCTAAGGCCTTCAGGTGGTGAAGAAAGTTCGCGGTTCAGCCATCTTGCACAGTCGTCACAGCTTTCAAGATGCTTTTCGAGCTCTAATTTGTCGGCATCATCAGAAACAATCAGGGCCTTGAAATTCTCACAGTTCATTGGCGTTTTCTCCTTTCCGGCGATTTTGTTGCCAGCGTTCGCCAAACTTTTTTCGGGCTCTGAAAAGAGAAACTTTCGCGTTACTGAGGCTGATTTGCAGAATGTCTGCAATTTCCTCAATTTTCAGCTCGTCCCAATAGGCAAGCATCAGTAGCGATCGATCTCTCTCCGGCAATTGGTCAAGAATTTCTGTGGTGTCTAATTTTAGTTCGACATTATGATAAGTGCTGTCGGTTACGCCCGGTTCAATTATCATGGGTTCTGTCTTGTTCTTGCTGATCTGACGAAGCATTTTGCGATAAAGAATTTTATAAAGCCAGGTTCTTAGACTTGAATTTCCTTTGAAGCCATTTATGAAACGAAAAGCATCATGCAACGCTTCCTGAACAGAATCTTCAGCGGCTTCAGGGTTCTTCAAAAACCTTAACGCATGAGTGAAAAGGAAAGATGAATGGTTCTCAAAGATGGCCTTGTAGCCATCTTCTCTTTTCTCCTGCGCCAGTTTTACTGCTTCTAAATCGTTCATCAATCTTTTAGAGTCATAAAGCTTTAATCAGGTTACAAAAAAAATGCCCGTTTCTGAAGAAATTTTTCAGAAACGGGCATTTGTCTTTTCGCTTAACTATCTGCCCACGTAAAGAACCTCTTCGGTAAGCTGAATGCCGAAGTTTTGCAAAACCTTTTCTTTTAAAAGCTGTGCCAGAATTTTTACATCTTCTGAAGTTGCTTTGCCTTCATTGATGATAAAGTTGGCATGTTTTGCGAAAACCGAAGCGCCACCATAAGACATGCCTTTTGCGCCGGCTTTTTCAAGAACGGCTCCGGCGGCACGGCGACGGTCTTCACCAGGCAAAGGCGGCAGGTTCTTGAAGAAAGAACCGGCACATCCTACGCTTTTATCGGGGTGCTTGCCTTTACGCTGCTCTTTGATATCGAGCATTTTGGCCATTATTTCCTCCCGGTCACCGGGTGCAAGCTGAAATCTTGCGCTTAAAACGATGTAGGGAGTAGTTTTGAGAACACTTGTACGATAATCGAATTTAAAGAAACTATTGGGAACGGTGTGAATCGTGCCATCAGGAAAGAGAACTTCGGCATCGATAAGAACATCAGCGACGCTGCGGCCATAGGCACCGGCATTACCAAAAATGGCGCCGCCAACTGAGCCGGGAATACCGGTGAAGTATTCAGCTCCGGCCAGGCTGTTTTCATGTGCAATTTTTACCAGCTCGCCGAGATCGAAACCGGCTGATACGACAATCTGCCGTTCTTCAGCATTGATCAGGCTGAAGTCACGGCACGAGTTTTTTACAACCAGACCGTCGATTCCTGAGTCAGAGACAACCAGATTAGAACCACCGCCAAGAATGAAACATGGAATCTTGTTGCCACGGGCATAATTGATTGCCTGCACAAAAGATTCTCTGTTTGTTGCGTCAAAAAACAGCTCGGCTGGTCCGCCAAGTCTGAAGGTTACGTAATCACGCAGTGGAACATTTCTACGCAATAGTTCGGTAGAGAACTTCATCCGTCTGCCTCCGCAATATCATCTACTAAATAAATTATCGGGTAAAACCGGCAAAGCCATTAATTTTTTGCGTTGTTGCCTTCCTGAATGATCTCGATCTGCATTTTGTCGCCCTGTTTCACTTTTTCAGGCACTTCGTGACCTTTCACGATCTGACCGAAAACAGTATACTGGTTATCAAGATGCGGTATGGCGTCAAGACAGATGTAAAACTGGCTGCCTGCAGAGTTAGGGTCGGAAGTGCGGGCCATGGCCAATGTGCCTTTAAGATGTTTGCGGTTGTTGAATTCTGCCGGAAGAGTGTAACCCGGTCCGCCTGTGCCGTTGCCTTTGGGGCAGCCGCCCTGAATCACGAAACCTGGTACTACGCGATGAAAAGTAAGGCCGTTATAATAACCGTCTTTGATCAGCTTAAGCATGCTTTCAACGTGCTTTGGTGCAACATCGGGAAACATTTCGAGATACATGTCGCCCTTGTCGGTGGTAATCTTGATAAGTGGGTTTTGCTGGTTTTCCATGGTGATGCCCTGGGGAATCTGGGCCATGCAGACCGGTGCGAGAATAACCATAATAATTAAAAGAGCTTCTAACATTCTAAATCCGCCTCCTGAAAATTTATGCCTTATCTTAACGCATCAGACGCACCATTGACAACCATCTAAAATAAAAAAGGGCCGCTCGGGGGCGGCAGCTTTTTTGAATTTGGTGAATTAATTAAGTTTGTATTGAACCGTTATTTTTACCCAGGTTTCCATGGGTTCGCCGTTTTTGAGAACCGGGGTGAAAACCCAGCGTCTAAGTGCCTGGGCGCCGTTGATGGCCAGCTTGGGGTCAATGGTTGAACTCATGGTAACCACATCACCGACGGTGCCGCTTTGCTGAATGAGAACGCGATATACCGCGTTGCCATGCACGCCGCTTTTGCGTGCCCAGTTGGGGTAGTCGGGCAATACTTTGCTAACGATTCCGGGGGCAGAAAAGCTTTCGCCATTGCCACCGAAAGATTCGATAGAACCTACTTCAAAAAGTCCCGAGCCATTTTTTTCCTTGCTTTCTTCGAGTCCGGTAGGTGCCGGAACCATCTGGTCGGGCAGGCTCATTGCCTTTTCGTCTTCAAGAAATGAATCCGGCATGAGAGAATCCATAGGTGTTCCCATATCAAGTCCGGAAATTTCGGAGTTGATTTCGCTTGCGTTACCGGGTTCAGAAGTCAGATGTCTGACGGTGTCAAAGGTAGGAGAGTTATGAACCGGTCTAATCGGCAGGTTTTTGTCTGCTTTTTCCTGAACGACGGCAGGTTTTTCTTCGGTTACGACCGTTTCAGTTTTGACCGGGGTTTCGACAACCTTTTCAGCTACTGGCTGCTTTTTGGGTTCTGGCTTTTTAGCCGCAGGCTTTTCTACCTTTTTTTCAGGCTTTGGTGCAACCGGCTTTTTCTCGACTTTGGGTTTGGCCTTTTGTGTGAGCTTTTTAGGCGTTTTCTTAACGTATTTTTTGGTTTTACCTTTGGTTTCTTTTGAACCGGTTTTTTTGGCTGGTTGGCTGCCGGCCCCGATTCTGGGTTTGGCTACTGGAGAAATCAGTTTAACCGGCACCACTTCTTTCTTCGGAGGCTGAGCAGAAGCCTGGCGCCACACAAAAAAAGCTGAAAGGGCAAGAAGAATTGCAAGATGAATCAAGATCGAAAGCTTGATTTCATCTAACCCTTCAAATTTTTTTTCTTTAAACAGTTTTCTTATTTTCATTTTACATCAGGTTTGGTGGCGAGCCCTATGTTGGCAGCACCGGCTTTTCTCATTATATCGAGAACCGTTACGATTTTTCCATAATTGGCTTCTTCATCAGCCTCCACAAGAACCGGTCTGTCAGGAGACTTGCTTACCCAGGTCTTTACCTTTTCAACCAGAAGTGTTTCTTCGATATTCTTGCCGGAAATGAAGATTCGTCCGTCTTTGGTGATCTGAACCGAAAAGTTTTCACTTTCCATGGTCTGGGCAGTCGAGGCTTTGGGCACGTTCACCGGCAGTTTCTCATTGTTTCTGGCAAACGAGCTGGTGATCATGAAGAAAAATACCAGTAACAAAATGATATCGATCAGATTGGTTACTATGATCTGGGGTTTTTGCTTTTTCTTTTCAGGCAGCAGCTTTTTCAAGGGTAACCTCCATAGTTGTTACCTGGTTGGCAAGATCAAGAGAATAGATTTCGACCTGTTCAGCAAATTCAAGGCTTTTTGATTCGCACCAGTTATGGGCGATCAAAGCCGGAATGCCAATCATCAGGCCTGCGGCGGTGGTGTAAAGCGCTTCAGAGATTCCGCCCGCCAGAGCAGTCGGATCACCGATGCCTACTGTTGAAATGACGGCAAAAGAAGAGATCATTCCTGTTACTGTGCCGGTAAGACCCAACAGTGGGGTGATACTGGCGATTGTACCAAGTTTGCCAAGGTGTCGTTCGTATTTTTTCATCTGCACCATTGCTTCCTGGCGCATTACGTCGAGAAGATCTTCTTTGCCGAGATCAAGATGATCGATTCCGGCAGCAATTACGTTTGCTAGCGGAGTATTTTCTTCGCGGCAAACTTTCATCGCTTCGACGAAGTTTCTGCCACTAATGGCAGCTTTGATTTTTTTCATGAAATTGGCGGCATTGTATTGATTGCGGTAGTAAAAGCGAATTCTTTCAATGAGAATCGCCATGCCGATTACCGAACAAAGCATGATCGGTATCATTACCGGGCCGCCACTGGTGAAAAGGTCGATTAAAAAGATGTTCTGCATTCTGGTTGCCTCCTAAAAATGCGCTTCTATGCCTGCCAGGGTTACGCGTCCTTCTTCGGGAACGTCGTAGCGTATCTCTTTGGCTTCGTCGTAAAGGTCTTTGATTTTAAGATAAGCACTGAACCTGTTATTTACTTTGTAGCGAACAGCAAGGTCAGAGCGGGTATAATCATCAGCAGAAAAAGATGCTGTCGGTGTATGAGCTGTGCGGTCAAATTCTGCGCGGCGGGTGAAATCTACCATAAATTTGCCTTCAGTGTAGTTCACACCCACATCGAGAATTCTTTCGGGTTCATAAGAAATTCTTCTGCCGGTGGCATCATCTTCAGGGGTCTGATAAGTTGTGCTGATATTGAATTTAAAGTTTTCTTCGAGTTTAAAAGAACCTTTTAGTCTGGTTCCCTTGCGATTTACATCATTGACAAATCTGAAAGCCGATGTAAGCATGGCCTTGCCCGGGTCATAGGCGTCGAGATACTCTATTGCATCTGATTCCTGTTGACTGAAAAACTCTACTCCGATTGTGTCGCCTTTGTGGGTTCGGTAGTTCACTCCACCTTTCCAGGTTCTTTTTCTGGAAGCTTCAAGGGCGCTTTCTACTACGTATCTTGAGGGCATGAAGATTTGTTCGAGACTGTCGTTGCCAAGGTCTTCATCATAAGAAAGAATCAGCTGCCAGGGCTCTTTCCAGCGATAATCGAAGGTGGCATACGGAGAAGTTCTGTCTTTTTCCATTAGACTCATGGCTTTCAAACCGAAGAGAAGTTCGGCATTTTCATTGATTTCATAGTCTCCGCCGAGATCGAGGACGGTCTTGGTCAGCTTTCGATCGGGGCCCTGAGATACTGAAAACTTGTCTGATCTAAGATCAATCGCGGCTTTACCTCTGAAATTCTTGTGAAGTTTCTTGAGGTAGCTTGCGCCAGCAGTAAGAGAGAAAACAGTTTGCTCTTCACTGAAAGAAACTGCACTGTTACTGATGTCTCTGCCAAGCGAATCGACCGCGGCATATCCCTTGAAGAAAGAACCGTCTTCAAGAGTCGAATTGCCTCTGACAGATAAGCGGGTCACAGAATCTTCAAAGCCGGCGTCAGGGGTAGGAATTGCTCTGGTGCCTCTTTCAGCCTGCTTCGCCGATGAGTATTCCCCGGCACCTGAAAGGGTGTAACTGCCTTCACCTGTTGAGGTAACAATCGCGTTAATTGCAGTTTTTCGTGTGTCGACAAACGATTTGTAACCGTCTCTGGCTTCGCGGCGAATGATAAGGTCGCCGGTGTAGCCTTCTTTAACGCCTTTGCCATTGATAATGAGTTCGTTGGAACCTCTGGTACCCATACCGGCGGCAACAGATATTTCTTCACGGTTTTCACGATGAAAATTGTTAAGAATCTGTTTTTCGGTCATGGGTTTGAACTCGGCAGGACCGGTTTCCGGAACCAGCTCGGGCATAGGGTTGAATCGTTCACCTATTTCCATGGACAGGCTGGTTTTTGCCGGGTCAATCTTTTCTACCTGAGCGTCTTTACCAACAATCTGAACCTTACCCATGTCAAAGTCATCGGCGGCGTAAAGGCTCGAAGTCAGGCCCAGAGCGATAGTTAGGGCGAATAGTTTTTTTGTCTGCATCTGAATGCCTCCGGCATATTTTTATTCTGTATTCAATATCGGCAGTTTTCTCAAAATGCTTTAAAAAAGAGAAAAAAGCCTTTGCTCAGAGGCTGACAAAACAACTATGCTTACTTTTTGCGCAGATATTCCAGAGCTTCCTTTTGAAGTTCTTCGGAAGGTTTGTTTTTCAAAACTTCTTCATACATCTGAAGAGCCTTTTTAAGGTTGTTTTGCTTCACATAAGCCCTTGCCGCTACCGCATATGCTTCGGCAATCAAATCTGAGCCGGGGTAAAGCACCGGAACTTTCAATACTTCAAGAATTCCGTTGTCTATATCGCCTTCGGCAATAAGACTTTTGCCGAGCCAGAGTCGACTTTCGGGAATCGCTGCGTCATTTGATGGGTAATCTTTCAAGACCGCTTTAAAAGTTTCGATGGCTGCCGGGTAATCACCTGAGAGATAAAGGCTTATGCCTACTGCGCGACGCGATCTCGATGCGAGCGGATGTCCCGGTTCTTCTGCGGTAATAGCTTTGTAGTGCTGAATTGCCAATGGGTGATTGCCCAGGCTTCGGGCTATTTCTGCGATCTGAAAACGAGCTTCCTGGCGAAAATAACCCTTGGCATCCATGAGTTGTGAAAAGGCTGCCAGGGCCTGCCCCTGATCTTTTAGTTCGAGATAGCTCAGGCCGGTTTTAAAAATGGCATCTTCCCGCAATTTCCCGTCCGGATATTTTTCTAGATACGCTGAAAAGCGTTCAATGGCGTCAGGGTATCTTTGGGCGCGCATCAAGACTTCGCCGGCTCTGAAAAGCGCTTGTGCTTTAAGCTCTGATTCTGATTTTGCGATTGCTTCAAACGCTAATAGGGCGTCAGAATAACGATTTTGCAGATATGCCAGTTCACCAATCTGGTAAAGGGCATCGTATTTGGCATTTCCCTGGGGGAAAAGTTTGATTACTTTGTTGAATGTGTCGCCGGCTTCTTTTATGTTGCCGAGGTTGAAAAAGCATTCGCCGATTCTGTAAATGGCTCTTTCGCGCAATGTTGGTTCGGTCTTTTCGCTAGAAATTGATTCAAAAAGATTAATGGCATCTTTAAAGCGGGCCAGGGAAATGTTGACAAGTCCTGCCTGGTATTTGGCATCAGGGGTTTTGGGGTGGTTGGGGTAATCTTTTATAAATTGTTCAAAAGCTTTGAGACTTTTTTCGAATTCACCGATTCGCGACAGAGCAAGGGCATTAACAAAGGCCATTTCGGCTCTTTCTGGTTCTTTGAGAAATTTAAGTGCTTTGCCGGCCCAGTTGATCGCTTCTTCGTATTTGTGCATGTTCATCAGAAGTTCGACAAGATTTTTGATTGAATCTTCTCTGACGATTGAAGCCGGGTTGCTTGCCTGCCGGGCGAACAATTCTCTTGCGGCTTCTGGCTTGTCGAGCTTGATCTGGCACCATGCCATCGAATAAGCAGCCTTCTGCGCGAGGGAAGTGGTTGTATCGGCGGCGATAACTTTGGCATAATCTTCAGCTGCTTCGACAAAATTTTTGGTTCTGAATTTTGCTTCGGCCCGATAAAATAAAATTGCCTGCTGTTTTTCGTCTGGTGCAAGCTCGAATGCTTTGTCGAAATGTTCAATTGCTGCGGGAAAAATGCTTTGGTTGAATCTACCTATACCAGCCTGCAGATGCGATTCAAATTTTTGCGGATCGGTTAATGTGGGTTCTTTAAGCAGGGTTTCGTAAACCCGGACGGTTTGCTCGGTGTCCATTCCAAATTTAACCATGAGAAATCCCCGTTTTAAGTTCGCATCTATCCAGAGTTGAATGTCGTCTTTGCGAACTTTGGCAAAGGCGTCAACCGCAGATCTGGGGTTGTTGTCGCGGGTATGCGCCCAACCGAGCCCATAAGCGGCTCTGTCTCTGAAAATGCTGTTGGGAAAATCCTTCAAAACCTGGTTATAGTAACCAATAGACTTAACATAGTTTTTCTGACGATATTCACATTCTGCAAGCCAGAAAATTGCGCCGTCAGTTTGCGAAAACGGTGCGGGCTCTGCAAGAAGGCGGGTCAGAACTTTAGAGGCTTCTTCATACAAATGACGCTGAATCAGACCAAGGGCGTAACGGTATTGTTCTGTCTGCTCAGGGGTGTCTGCCAGACAGATGGATCCTGAAAAAAATATAATCGCTGCCAGAATGATAGGCAGAAGCTTTTTAGGTTGCTTTTTCAGCTGTAACAATTCCGTTTACCTCCGTTGCTTAATCAGCTTTGTTTTGAGTCTTTGTCTTCTTCTTCGCTATCGTTTTCTATTTCTTTTTTTATGTTTTTCTGGGCGTCTTTGAATTCTCTTATGCCTTTTCCGAGGGCTTTGCCGATTTCAGGCAGTTTGCCCGGGCCAAAAAGAATGAGAATGATGACCAGAATGACTATCAGCTCTGTAAAACCTATACTCATGTTCGCCTCCTGAGTTTGCTGAATTCTAGCACTCGTGGCAAAATGTTTCAAGACGAATCGCCAATATCAATGAATGCCCGAAAAAAAAAGGCTCAAATTTTGTTTGAGCCGATATGAAAGTTGGAAAGTGGTACTTTATTATTTTTATATCAATGGGCGCTTATTTTCAGCTGACTAAGAAGTTTGCTGCGCAATTCGTTTATAATGCCTTCAACCTTGTCGGTTTTATGAGGTTCTTTGGCGATGACG